>CAILFU010000032.1 GCA_903833595.1 uncultured Pseudomonadota bacterium | reverse complement strand
CTCAAGTCAAATTCGCATCGAATGCCATTTTTCTTTAGTATTTCAACTACTTGGCGTACGTAATCTGCTTGATTTTCAGAAATATTTAACACCATTACTTGCACAGGCGCTAACCAAAGAGGCATCGCACCGGCATAGTGTTCAATCAAAATGCCAATGAACCGCTCCATAGAACCAACAATCGCACGATGCAACATCACTGGACGCTGACGACTATTATCTTCTGCTACATATTCCGCACCTAAACGCTCAGGCAAGTTAGGATCTAACTGAATCGTGCCACATTGCCATAATCGCCCCAGCGAATCTTTGAGGGTAAATTCAATTTTAGGACCGTAAAATGCCCCTTCGCCCGGCTGATATTCAAAATCTAGGTTGTTAAATTTAAGCGCATTGGCCAGTGACGTTTCTGCTTTATCCCAATCTTCATCAGTACCTATACGCTTCTCAGGCCGAGTAGAAAGCTTAACTAGCACATCATTGAACCCAAAATCGCCATAAGCTTTGTATAGCATCTTAATAAAGTCAGCCACTTCCGCTTCAACCTGCGATTCTGCACAAAATATATGCGCGTCATCTTGAGTAAAGCCACGTACGCGCATTAAACCATGCAATGACCCTGAAGGCTCGTTACGATGACATGAACCAAATTCAGCCAAACGTAAGGGTAAATCACGATAACTATGCAGACTGCTATTAAAAATCTGAACATGCCCTGGGCAATTCATCGGCTTAACGGCGTAATCGCGACTTTCAGAAGATGTGACAAACATCCCTTCACGGTAATTTTGCCAATGGCCAGACTTCTCCCACAAAGTTTTATCCATAATGGTGGGCGTACGGACTTCCTGATAATTGTAGTCACGAAACATTTTGCGCATATATTGCTCAACTTCTTGCCAAATGCTCCAACCACGCGGATGCCAGAACACCATACCTGGTGCATCATCTTGCATATGGAAGTAATCCAGTTGCTTACCTAACTTACGATGATCACGCTTTTCAGCCTCTTCAAGCTGAAATAAATAAGCCTCAAGCTCATCCTTGTTACGCCAAGCTGTACCGTAAACGCGCTGCAACATTTCGTTATTGCTATCGCCACGCCAATAAGCACCTGCCAACTTCATTAGCTTAAATGCTTTCAGCTTGCCTGTATTTGGTACGTGTGGGCCGCGACAAAGATCGGTAAAACTACCTTCCGTGTAGAGTGAAACGTCTTCACCCGCAGGAATGCTAGCAATAATTTCTGCCTTGTAATGCTCATTGATAGATTTGAAATAGCTAACAGCCTCATCACGTGGTAATACTTGCCGTGTTACTAACTCATCTTTCTTAGCAAGCTCAACCATTTTCTTTTCAATGGCAGTTAAATCTTCAGGGGTAAATGGGCGCTTATAAGAAAAATCATAGAAAAAACCATTATCAATCACAGGACCAATGGTCACTTGTGCATCTGGAAATAATTCTTTTACCGCATAAGCCAATAAGTGCGCAGTTGAATGACGAATAATATCAAGACCTTCAGTATTCTTATCGGTAATAATCGCTAGCTCAGCATTTTTAACAATAAGAAAAGAGGTATCAACCAAGACGCCATCCACCCTGCCAGCCAACGCAGCTTTAGCTAAGCCAGCGCCAATATTCATAGCAACCTCTGCTACGGTTACAGGAGCATCGAAACTTCGTTCAGAGCCATCAGGCAAGCGAATTACAGGCATAAGTATTCCATATTAAATAATAAAAGCCGTTAATTTAACGGCTTTAGCTTTAATGTTCAGTGCATCTATACTGGTAGGCAGTAGCAGACTCGAACTGCTGACCTCTTGGATGTCGACCAAGCGCTCTAACCAACTGAGCTAACCGCCTAAATTTTGAATCGTCGTTGGTATTAAGCATTTCTCATTAAAACTAAGCTTAATTTCAAACAGAGCAGGATTTTAGCTGATTGTGACCGTTGGCGCAAACTACAAACGCTATAATGACTGATGTTATCTCAATACCTGTCGCTCAATCTTCAACAACAGTTAAGTCAAATCACCAAGCATGGTTTTTGTGTCATGGATAACTTTATTAGCCCTACTAACATTTTAGCCTTGGCCGCTGAAATCAACCTACTTAATGCCACTTCACAAATGCAAATTGCAAATACAGGCAGAGTGCCATCAGACACAAATAGTAATTTACGTGGCGACTCTATTTGTTGGCTGAATGAGGCTGAGGCTAGCCCAGCGCAACAGGCCTATTTCGATAAAATGGAAGACTTACGCTGCGGACTGAATCAGCACCTATATTTGGGGCTATCAACACTAGAAAGCCATTTGGCACTTTACCCAATTGGCAGTGGCTACCAAAAACATCTAGATCGATTTCAAGTAAAAAGTGATGAGCAATTCCCACAACGACAAATCAGCTGCATCTTATATTTAAACCAAGACTGGTTAGCAGAGGATGGCGGCTGTTTGCGGCTCTATTTAAATGCCGATACAAACGTAGCGCTAAATGTAGAGTCAAATTACCTAGATATTGCGCCCATAGGTGGCCGTTTAGTTATGTTTTTGTCTGGCACTTTCTATCATGAAGTATTAGCTGCAACAAGAATTAGAAAAAGCCTTACCGCGTGGTTTTTAACCCGCTAAAAGATTAGCTTGAATACAGATATCTAAATAAAAATCTAATCTAATTGTTGAGGTAATAAAGTTTGATAACCTGCCTGATAATCAGGATATTGCAACGTAAATCCAGTTGCCAACATCGCTTTATTGCTTAGCCGTTTACCCCCTTCAATTGGCAGATTTACATTGCCAGGCGTACTGACATGTAATTTACCTGCTAGCCAATTCAACACTTCATATTGGGATACCGACTTGGAATCGGTAACAATATAGCAAGAACGTGTAACCATAGTGCGCGAAACCACCGGCGGCGCTAGCGCCTGCCTTACTAAAAATACTATAAATGCCGCCGCATCATCACGATGTATACGATTAGTCCAACTATTTTGCAGCGGCCATCTTTCTGGAGATTTTGCTAGATTAATCATCCGTAACCGACCTGGCCCATAAATACCTGAAAGCCTTAACACGGTATTACTGCAACCTAGCGGCAACAATAGGCTTTCGGCCTCTAGCAATCGATAGCCCCCAAAATCTATAGCAATCGCCGCATCCGTTTCATCGATTAACTTGTCCGTGTTCTTTTCATACGACTGCCCATACACACGCGTGCTAGAGACAAAAAAAACATGTTTAAGATTTGAGTTTTCCGATTGTGTTGCTAGTACATTTCGCAGGCCATCCACATATTGTGCTTTATATTGCGTATCAGTTTGACCACTAGCAGCAACACAATAAATAAGTATTTCAGGCTGAATAGCCTTAAGCGCTTCAAGGCTTGCTGTCTGGGCTACATCCGCTTGGATATAAGTGACGCCATGGGATTGGGTAACAGTGCGTCTAACAGCGAAGGTTTTAATATCTAATGCCACCAACTGCCTTGCAACCTCCCCGCCTAAATCACCACAACCGATAATTAAAACTTTAGCCATGAAATTTTAGTGAGTGTTGTTAAAGTTTGAGAATTTGAGGATGACGCGCCAAATATTTTTCAGCCATGAATAATGCAATAATTGTTTTACCGTCAGTAATCTGGCCATTTTGTATCATGCTTAAACAATCTTCAAAACTAGCCTCAAATACTTCTAATGATTCATCTTCATCACGTTGATGATTACCTACAACCAACTCCCTTGCGAGGTACATGTGTATGACCTCGTTTGAGTAACCTATGCACGGGTGCTGATGCCCCAATTTAAACCAGTGCCCTGCTGTATAACCCGTCTCTTCTTCTAGTTCACGCTGGCCTGTAGTAAGAACATCTTCGCCAACGTCAATCTTGCCCGCGGGTAATTCAATGAAAACTTGCTGTAATGGATATCTAAACTGTCGTTCGAGCACCACATGGCCGTTTGATAATATAGGCACGACAATTACCGCACCAGGATGTGTGACGTATTCACGCTGGCTAGTATTGCCGTTGGGTAAACGTACTTGGTCGCACTTAACCGTCAGCATGCCACCTGAGGTAATTGTTGTTGAACTAAGACAATGCTCAGTTAAGTCTGTCAATGTAGCAGTCATTAAAGTCAATCAATGCGACATCAAAATATCGCCAGTCCTAATTAACTTAAACTACTTGTAATGGTATAAATACAGATCTCAATCAGTCTTTCTGGCATGATACCGACCACTAACAATGCCAAGGCATTGAAACTCAGCACAATACGCATATCCATTGGCGCTTCAATAGGATGATGATCAAGGGGGTCATCAAAATACATTAATTTGATCACGCGTAAATAATAAAATGCACCGATGACTGCCATTAATACAGCAAATACAACCAACCATAGATAGCCTGCAGCCAGCGCAGCCTGTAATACGCTGAACTTCGCATAGAAACCTAACGTGGGAGGTACGCCCGCCATACTAAACATCACAATTAACATTAAAAATGCATGCCAAGGGCTACGTTGATTGAGGCCTTTAAGATCATCTAATTTATCCGCTTCAAACCCTTTGCGTGATAACAGCAAAATGATACCGAACCCGGCTAAAGTCATCACTACATAGCTGACCGCGTAGAACATGGCAAAGATAAAGCCATTGATCGTCGCACTCATTAACCCATATAACAAAAATCCAATATGCGAGATTGTAGAGTACGCCAACATACGTTTTAAATTCGTTTGTGCGATAGCAGTAATGTTACCGATGACTATCGACAGCACCGCCATAATCATCAGCATTTGCTGCCAATCAACCGCCAAGGTAGGCAAGGCTTGTACCAACAAACGGATTACAAAGGCAAAAGCAGCCAGCTTAGGCACAGAACTAATTAGCATGGTGACGGCTGTAGGAGAGCCCTCATACACATCTGGCACCCACATTTGAAATGGCACCGCACCCAGTTTAAAAGCTAGTCCTGATACGATAAATACTAAGCCTAAAATAAGCACTGAATGAATCTTAGCACCAGCCATCAGCGCAGTATTAATCTCAGCAATATTTAAACTACCCGTCATGCCATAAATCATACTCATACCATAGAGCAACATACCTGAGGCTAAGGCGCCAAGTACAAAATACTTCATAGCAGCTTCAGTGGCATTAGCATTATCTCGATCTAACGCTACAAGTGCATACAAACTTAATGACAAAAGCTCTAGGCCAACGTAGAGCGTCAACAAGTTCTGTCCTGATACCATAATCATCATGCCAACCACGGCAAATAGTACCAAAGCATAAAACTCACCTCGGAACATATCGCGCTGCTGAATATATTGTCGGCTATACACAAAAATTAATGACGTACCAAGATAAATCATCAACTTCAGCACATCAGACATAGCATCATCAACAAACGCGCCGGTGAAGGCATAGGTGACACTAGGGACATGGGTGCTAAATGTAAAGTAAGCTGCGCCTAACAATGACAATTGCGCCAGCACGTAAATTGCAATACGGTTGGCTGGTTTAAGAAATAAATCCGCCAGTAAAATAAACATCGCCATACCTATAATGATTAATTCAGGTAAGGCATTAATGAGGTCGTAACGTATATTTTCCATAACTTATAGACCTAAACCTACTGGTAGTTTGCTTTGTGCTAAATTAGAAAGAATTTGGATAACTGTTGCATTGGTCATGTCGGTAAGTGGCTGTGGATATACCCCTAAAGCTAATACCATCGTAGCTAGAATCGCTAATACTAAAAATTCGCGTTTATTTAAATCTTTTAATGCCGCTACTTTTTCATTTGCAACTTCACCGTAAAACACACGCTTCACCATCCACAAGGTATAAGCAGCACCGAAAATAAGTGTAAATGAGGCTAAAAAGGCATACCAAAAATTAGCTCGAATGGCGCCTAATATCACCATAAATTCACCAACAAAACCAGATGTACCAGGTAAGCCGGTATTAGCCATAGCAAAAAATACTGCGAAAGCTGCAAAGGCTGGCATGGTATTGGCTACGCCGCCATAGGATTCAATTTGCCGGCTATGTACACGATCGTATAGCACGCCAACGCAAAGGAACATCGCTGCAGAAATAAAGCCATGCGACATCATTTGTACGATGGCACCTTCTAGTCCGAGGTTATTAAAAATAAAAAATCCTAGCGTTACAAAACCCATATGAGAGATAGATGAATAGGCGATCAGCTTTTTCATGTCTTTTTGTACTAAAGCGACCAAAGCAATATATACAATTGCAATCAGCGACAATGTAATCATAAACCATGCCAAATGACGCGCTGCATCTGGTGCTATTGGCATCGCAAAACGTAAGAAGCTATATCCACCCAATTTAAGCGCAATCGCCGCCAAAACGACCGAGCCGCCTGTGGGCGCTTCTACGTGGGCATCTGGTAACCATGTATGCACTGGCCACATCGGAATTTTTACTGCAAAAGCTGCAAAAAAAGCTAGGAAAATTAATACCTGTACGTTCAATGGCATGGCAAATTTATAGTAATCAGTAATCTCAAAACTGCCTGTTGAGAGATACAAATAAATAAAGGCAACCAACATTAATAATGAGCCAAGCAAGGTATATAAAAAGAACTTAACAGTGGCGTAAACACGATTGGGGCCACCCCAAACACCAATGATCAAGAACATTGGGATTAACATCGCCTCCCAAAATACATAATACAAAATAGCATCTAAAGCACTGAACACCCCTATCATTAAGCCACTCATAATAAGGAAACACGCCATATATTGTGCGACACGCTTCTGTATGACTTCCCAAGCAGAAATAATAACAATCAACGTGGTGAAGCTAGTCAGTAAGATGAGGGGTACCGCCAAACCATCTGCGCCTAAGTGATAATTGATATTGAAAGCGGGAATCCAACTAAAACCTTCTTGGTACTGAAAACCGCCATCAGCAAAATTAAACTGTGTATAAAGCGGAATACTGACTAAAAAGCTTACAATGCCGCCAAGCAAAGCTAGCCAACGCGTGTTGTTAGGCTTGCTTTCATCGGCACTAGCAAGCACAGCAATGCCAGCCAACACAGGCACCCAAATAGTAAAACTTAAAATGTGATGATAAAAGTAGTTGAGCATTTTATACTTTAGTAAAAAAAGTGAGCATTAAGAACACGCCTATAATCATGGCGAATGCATAGTGATAAATCAGGCCTGTTTGTAGCTTTCTAACAACACCAGAAATCCTACCAATTAGGTTAGCTGTGCCATTTACCATAGCCCCATCGATAATACTTACATCCCCTATTTGCCAGAGCTTATTGCCAATAAAGCGAGAGCCTGCCGCAAATACGCGTTCATTAAAGCTGTCGAAGCCATATTTGTTTTCAAGAATGGTATTAATTACTGAAAATTTCGTTTGAATTTTAGCTGGAATATCTGGGCGCTTAATATAAAAGAACCATGCCAATCCTACGCCTGAAGCAGCAAGCATAAACGGTAGCGACATTAATCCATGTAATGCCATACCAGCTGACGTATGAAACACATTATGCCAATGATGCGTCAACGCGTGCATAGCTGGATGGGCAGCTGAATCTACCAAGATAGCGTCTTTGAAAAAGCTACCGTAAAGCATAGGTTCAATCGCAATATACCCAATAAATACGGATGGTATTGCAAGTAATATGAGTGGCAATTTTATTACCCAGCCCGGTTCATGGGGATCATCTGTAGGCATTAGGCCATGATGGCCATGGTCATCGTGATGGGTATCATGCTTAACTTCGCGCCATTTTTCAGCCCCATGAAACACTAAGAAATACATGCGAAAGCTATAAAATGCAGTCACAAACACACCAACCAACACCGCAAAATAAGCAAAACTGCTTCCAGTAAGCGTGGAAGCTTGAGCGGCTTCTATAATGCTATCTTTTGAATAAAATCCAGAGAAAAATGGTGTGCCAATTAATGCTAATGAGCCTATAAGTGAAGTCATCCAAGTGACTGGCATATATTTTTTGAGATTACCCATATTGCGAATGTCTTGATCATGATGCATGCCCATAATGACCGAACCCGCACCTAAAAATAGTAAAGCCTTAAAGAAAGCATGCGTCATTAAATGAAAAATTGCTACAGAATATGCAGATGCGCCTAGCGCTACTGTCATATAGCCTAATTGCGAGAGCGTTGAATAAGCCACCACGCGTTTAATGTCATTTTGAATAACGCCAAGAAAGCCCATAAACAGGGCCGTAATACTACCAATAATCATCACGAAAGATAGTGCAGTTGATGATAATTCGAACAGCGGTGACATTCTTGCCACCATGAAAATACCGGCTGTCACCATCGTAGCAGCATGAATTAGAGCAGAAATTGGCGTTGGGCCTTCCATAGAATCAGGCAACCAAACATGCAATGGCACTTGGGCAGATTTACCCATGGCACCTATAAATAATAAGATACAGGTCACCGTCATGAGTGACCATTGCACATTACCTATCAAGGAAATTTGTACATCCGCCATTTGTGGGGCTACTGAAAATACTGAGGCGTAATCCAAACTACCAAAGTGGAACAATACCAAGCCTATGCCAAGCAAAAAGCCAAAATCACCAACACGATTCACTAAGAATGCTTTTAAATTGGCGTAGATTGCTGTCGGACGTGTGTACCAAAACCCAATGAGTAAATAAGAAACTAAACCAACTGCTTCCCAGCCAAAAAATAATTGCATAAAGTTATTACTCATTACCAACATCAGCATTGCAAATGTGAATAACGAAATGTAACTAAAAAAACGTGCGTAACCCTTGTCTTCTTCCATATAGCCGATGGTATAAATATGGACCATCAGCGAGACGAAAGTAACGACCACCATCATCATGGCAGAAAGTCGATCGATTAAAAATCCTATTTCAAAACTGAAGTTACCACTTTTTAACCAAGAATATACCGGCTCATTATAAGGCGCGCTAGAAATGGCATCATTAAGCACATAAAGCGATAGAAGAAATGATGCGCCTACGCCCAATATCGTCAGGATATGTGCAGTAGCACGAGGCAGCTGCTTACCGAACAAACCAACCACAATCGCGGCAAGCAAGGGTAGTAAAGGAATTGCTAAATAAATTTGTTGCGTGGTCATTCTTAGCTTACCCTTTTAAGCGATCTAAATCGTCAACGTTAATCGTGCGTAAATTTCTAAACAACACCACTAAAATTGCTAAGCCTATTGCAGATTCAGCAGCTGCAACCGTTAATATAAAAAATACAAATACTTGACCGGCAATGTCATTTAAATAATGTGAGAATGCAATGAAGTTAAGATTAACCGCCAGCAACATTAACTCAATGGCCATCAATAAAATAATCACATTTTTACGATTTAAAAATATGCCAATGACGCTAATTGCAAAGAGTAGCGCCCCTAGAATAAGGTAATGGGACAAACCAACCATTATTTACTCTCCTTTGCATTGGTCGTAACATCGCTTAATATTTCTGTGTTTTTCTCAACCACTGCGTCCATTTTCAGGATGCGAATTCGATCTGATTTTTTCACTGATACCTGCATAGCGGGGTCAATAGATTTACTCTCTTTACGGTCTCTCAAGGTCAGCGCAATCGCTGCAACAATCGCTACCAGCAAGATTACCGAAGCTAATTCAAAAGCTAATAAATAATCGGTATAAAGTACGCGACCCAATTCAGCGGTATTACTGTAATCAGCTAGGTGTGCTGCGGGCGCTAATACTTTATCTGTGCCAAAATTACGCACCCCCACTATCATCACCATTTCAACTGCCATCAAGCCACCTACTGGCAAGGCTATAGGCAATGCATTCCAGAATCCTTCACGCAATTTATCTAAATTGATGTCTAGCATCATCACGACAAATAAGAACAGCACCATGACTGCGCCTACATACACTAACACCAAGACAATCGCTAAAAATTCAGCTTCTAACAACAGCCAGATACCTGCAGCTGTAAAAAATGCCAACACCAAATATAGCGCTGCATATACTGGGTTGCGTGTAGTAATCACGCTTAACGCGGCAAATAGCAAAATAATTGCTAGCGTATAAAAAACTATGTCTTGAAAATGTAAGCCAAAAAATGTCATGGTATCTTGTTGTTATCTAGTTATTATCTGAAGGCTTTATCAATATTTCGGTCTGCCGCAATCTGCTTCTCATGCTTATCACCTACTGCTAGCAACATTTCTTTGGTATAGATCAAATCATCGTGCTGTTCGCCGTGATAATCAAACACACGCGTTTCCACTATGGAGTCTACTGGACATGATTCTTCGCACATGCCACAGAAAATACATTTAGTCAGATCAATATCATAACGAGTAGTACGTCTAGTATTGTCTTCACGCTGTTCTGATTCAATTGTGATAGCCATGGCTGGGCAAACTGCCTCACATAACTTACAAGCAATGCAACGCTCTTCCCCATTAGGATAACGTCGTAAGGCATGCAATCCACGGAATCGATGCGATTGAGGAGTCAACTCCTCAGGATATTGCACGGTAATTTTCGGCGCAAAAAAGTAGCGGCCTGTGACTGCCATCCCTTTTAGGAGCTCAACTAGCATTAAACTAGAGAGCGTCGATTTAATTTTTGCGATCATAAAATATTCAAGTCAAATTAGTGAAACAAGTAAGCCCAAGGTGTTTGCATCATCCCGCCAATAAACACAATCCAAACAATCGTAATCGGAATAAACACCTTCCAACCTAGACGCATAATTTGGTCATACCGGTATCTTGGGAATGTCGCTCTAAACCATAAAAATATGAACAGTAAGAATCCAACTTTCGCTAACAACCATAAAAAGCTATCAGGCAGGAATGGCACAGGCGATAACCAACCACCCAAAAACATCAACGCAGCAAGCATTGTCACTAAAAACATATTGGCGTACTCAGCCAGGAAGAATACCGCAAATGCCATGCCCGAATACTCTACGTGGAAGCCTGCTACAATTTCCGACTCGCCTTCTGCCACATCAAATGGCGCACGATTCGTTTCAGCGACCGAACTAATAAAGTAGACCATAAATAAAGGGAATAAAGGTAAGAAATACCAGTGCCAAAAGCCACCCGCCTGCCCCATGACAATTTTGCCTAAATTTAAGCTATTGGCGCACATCAGCACGCCAACTAATGCAAAGCCCATGGCAATTTCATAAGATACAATTTGTGCAGCTGAGCGCATCGCGCCTAAAAATGCATACTTAGAATTAGAAGCCCAACCGGCAATAATGACGCCATACACAGCGATTGAAGTCATTGCTAGAATGTATAACAAGCCGGCATCGACATTTGCCAAGACCATATTTATATCAAAAGGTACAACAGCCCAAGCCGCTAAAGCTGGTGCAATGGCCAACACTGGGCCTAATAAAAACAGTATTTTACTAGAAGCTGTTGGAATAACGATTTCTTTAAATAATAGCTTTAGACCATCGGCAAGTGGCTGCAATAAACCGAAATATCCTACACGGTTAGGGCCGATACGCACTTGCATATAGCCAATCACTTTACGTTCAGCAAGTGTTAGGTAAGCAACACTCATCATTAACGGCGCTACGATGGCGACAATCTTAATTAAAGTCCAAATAGTCAATTGAACCGCTGGCCAATAATCACCAAATAGTTGTGCGCACATGGTTAATAATGATTGAATCATTGCCATCATACGTGCGCCTTAGAGATGGGAGTCGTATCATTTTTCAATTGCTGAGGAGAGACTTTTTCCACAGTAATATCACCCATTAAATCGCCTAAACCAACAGTATCCTCATGCGCGGCAGCCACGCGTACACAGCCTTTAGCTACATGATCATCGAGCTTAGCTGTGAGTATGGCGCTACCTTTATCTTGCTTGACCAAGACGACATCACCTTCAACCAAGCCTAGTTCAGCAAGTTGACTCGCACACATACGTGCCATGGGCTTAATATTGTATTTAGTTTTTTGTAACGGTGTGGATCGACGCACAATCGAATCAGCCTCGTATTGTGGTACCTCACCAATACGCTGTAATCCTTCATGCTTAATATTAACGTGAATCTCAACTAACTCTTTTAAATTATTATTGAGGTTGCGCCATACTACAGCGGATGGCTTATCACCACCAAAAATAGCTGATTTAACCTGTTCACTAGTTTCGTAATCAAATCCACTTAAGCCCATCGTATTAGCGAGTACGCGCAACACTTTCCAAGCGGGTCGACACTCACCTAAAGGACGTGTCACTGCAGTAAAGCTTTGCACGCGACCTTCCATACTCATAAAAGTACCCGAAGTTTCAGTAAAGGGTGCAATAGGCAGCAATATATCCGCATGTTCTAAGGCTTGCGATTTATAGGCGGTCAGCGCTACGACACATTCAGCTTTTTCCATCGCAGCTTTAGCTAATGCTGCATGCTGGCAATCTAGCTCTGGTTCAATATTAACAATTAAATAAGCTTTACGTGGCACTTCTAGCATGGCTCTAGCGTGCATACCAGTACTATTAGGCATCACACCCATCATATGCATGCCTGTGCTATTTGCTGCTGCTGGTAAGATGCCGCCCTTTGCACCAGAAATCCCATTAATCGCTTCAGCCATACTATACATTTCTGTAAAGCGGGGATCACTTAATGCCATATTACCTAAGAAGATACCTACTTTAGGTGAAACCAAGTCATAATCATCACCATGGCCAGCCAGACTTTCTGCAATAGCTTGGGTGTTGGGACGAACTTTAATATCCGCTAGCAACTGGGTTAATGAAGGCGGCAAGCAAAGCGATAGTCGTTGTAAGCCAGACATTGCTTTTAGAATTTGACCTAACACATTCACCATGTCATTCGGCCGAACAATCACTTTGTGCGCAACATCCATTAATGGATTGTTATCAAGCGGACTCACGATTGAAAGTTTTGCACCATTCGCAACTGCTTTGCGGAAACGCTGCGCTAGTAATGGGTGCTCATTGCGTAAATTTGAACCAATCACCAAAATACGGTCTAGCTCTTCAATTTCATTAATATTGCAACCCATCCAAGGCGTACCTAAACGTTTACCATCCAACCTGAAGTCTGTTTGGCGCAAACGATAATCCACATTGCCACAACCTAAGCCGTCGGCTAATTTTTTGGCCAAATACCCTTCTTCCATGGTGCTATTCGGTGAGACTAAAACGCCTAGAGACTCAGTGCCATGGGTATTAATCACGTCTTTGATTTGCCCAGAAGCAAACTCAAGCGCGGTCTTCCAGTCTGTTTCGTGCCATTCGCCTTTATGTCTAATCATCGGCACTTTAAGGCGATCTGGGCTATTTAAGCCTTCGTAAGAAAAACGGTCACGGTCTGATAGCCAACACTCATTAATGCTATCTTTTTCACGTGGTAACACCCGCATCACTTTATTATCTTTAACGTGAACTTCAATATGTGAACCTAAGCCATCATGTGGTGCAATGCTAGGTCTACGCTGTAATTCCCAACTACGCGCTGAGTATCTATATGGCTTGCTTGTTAATGCACCAACTGGGCATAAATCGATGATATTGCCTGAAAGTTCTGAATTAACACTTTTATCTACATAAGCGGTAATTTCCGCATGTTCGCCACGGCCGGTCATGCCAAGCTCCATCATGCCGCCCACTTCTTGTAAAAAGCGTACACATCGCGTACATTGAATACAACGTGTCATATCGGTACTCACAAGTGGGCCAATATTTTTATTGAAGACCACGCGCTTTTCTTCGGTATAACGTGAGCCGTTTGCGCCATAAGCCACAGCAATATCTTGCAATTCACACTCACCACCTTGATCGCAGATTGGACAATCTAAGGGGTGATTAATTAATAAAAATTCCATAACGCTCTTCTGCGCTTCTACTGCAGATTTGGAACGTGTGAATATTTTCATGCCATCTGCCACTGGCGTAGCACAAGCTGGGAGAGGTTTATTGAAATTTTCTACCTGTACTAGGCACATACGGCAGCTCGCTGCTACCGATAATTTTGGGTGATAGCAAAAACGAGGGATACTAATTCCAGCCTTATCGGCCGCATCAATGATTGAGCTGCCGTGTTCGACTTCTAAGGCTTTGCCATCAATTTCAATGTTTAACATTACTTGGCTCCGCTTTACTATCAACCATGCTTTTGCCATGCTCAATGTAATATTCAAATTCTAGTCTAAAATGTTTAATGAAACTTAATACTGGTGTTGCCGCAGCCTCACCTAGGGCGCAAATCGTGCGTCCTGAAATATTCTTACTTACGTCAGTAAGTAAATCTAAATCTTCCATCTTGCCTTGACCCTTTACAATACGATCAATGATGCGGTAAACCCAGCCAGTGCCTTCACGACAAGGTGTACATTGCCCACAACTTTCTTCATAAAAGAAATAAGATAAGCGGTGTAGCGCTTTAACCATACAGGTGGTTTCATCCATCACAATCATAGAGCCTGCGCCCAAGCTAGATCGCGCTTTGCTTAAACTGTCATAGTCCATGGTAGCTGCTTCAATCACACTCGCTGGCAAAACCGCCGTAGACGGTCCTCCAGGGATAACAGCCTTTAGTTTACGGCCTTTCCAAACGCCACCAGCCAGTTCTAATAATTCAGTAAAAGGGGTACCCATTTTCACTTCATAATTACCTGGTTTTTCCACATGGCCAGACACCGAGAATAATTTTGTACCCCCAGAGTTTGCTACGCCTAAGTCAGCAAAGGCTTGTCCACTATGCTGCATAATCCAAGGAATAGATGCATAGCTCTCTGTGTTATTCACATTAGTAGGCTTGCCAAAAACACCATAACTTGCCGGGAATGGCGGCTTAAAGCGTGGCTGACCTTTTTTGCCCTCAATTGACTCAATGAGTGCGGTTTCCTCGCCGCATATATACGCGCCGTATCCATGCACTGCATACAAGTCAAAACTAAAATGAGTACCAAACAGATGCTCACCTAAATAGCCCGCAGCTTTAGCTTCATGCAAGGCTGCTTCGAAAGCTTCATAATCTTGCCAAATTTCACCATGTATATAGTTATAGCCAACACGCGCGCCCAATGTGTAAGCAGCAATAGCCATGCCTTCAATTAATTGATGTGGGTTATAACGAATAATGTCGCGATCTTTAAATGTACCAGGCTCACCTTCATCGGTGTTACACACTAAATATTTCACACCATCGAAATAACGTGGCATAAAACTCCACTTTAATCCAGTAGGGAAGCCTGCACCGCCGCGTCCACGTAATCCTGATTTTTTGATTTCAGTAATAATGTCAGTAGCTTTAACCTTGTCAGTGACAAGACGCTTAAAGGTCGCGTAACCACCTAACTTGACATAAGTTTCTAATGCCGCAGGATTTTTTTCAGTGAGCGTACGAAGACAGACCAATGTCTGACCCTTCAAATCAGTCATTACTGGCGCTTTTGTACTAGATTTTGCTTTTTTGGTGGTCATTTTTTCAACGCTTCCAAAATTGCATCGACTTTTTCAGTCGTCAAGAATTCGTGCATTTCCGTATTGTTCACATGAAGCAATGGTGCGCCACCACAACATCCCATACATTCGCCTTCTTTTAGACAAAATTGACCATCCGGCGTCACTTCGTTAAATCCTACCCCTAATTTCTCTTTCAAATGATCAACAATGACATCGCTATCACGCAACATGCAAGAAATATTTGTACAAACGGTGATTTTATGTTTTCCAACTGGCGCTAAATCATACATATTGTAAAAAGTAGCCACTTCCATTGCTGCAATCTCTGGCATACCTAGATATTGCGCGACCTCAGAAATACTTTCTTGAGACAACCAGCCACGCTCAGTTTGAACTATGCGCAATGCACTCATAACAGCAGCTTGGCGTTGATTAGCTGGATATTTCGTCAGCTCGTATTCAATTTTTTCAATGGACTGTGGGCTTAACATTTTTTATCTATCTATCTCACCAAATACAATATCTTGTGTACCAATAACTGCTACCAAGTCTGCAATCATATGTCCACGAGTCATTTCATCAATCGCAGCCAAATGTGCAAATCCGGGCGCTCTAATTTTGAGACGATAAGGTTTATTCGCACCATCAGACACCATGTAAATACCAAACTCACCTTTAGGATGTTCGATGGCCGCATAAGCTTCGCCCGCTGGCACATGGAATCCCTCGGTAAATAGCTTGAAATGATGGATTAAATCTTCCATGTTACTTTTCATACCCTCACGGTCAGGCGGCGCCACTTTGTGATCGTTGGTAATAACTGGGCCATGATTTTTGCGCAACCAATTCACACACTGCTTAATAATGCGATTAGATTGTCTAAATTCTTCCATGCGAATCAAATAACGATCATAACAATCGCCATTAACACCAACGGGCACATCAAAATCCATGTCAGCATAAACTTCATAAGGTTGTGTTTTACGAATGTCCCAAGCAATACCTGAGCCACGTAACATCGGGCCCGTCATGCCTAATGCTAGTGCACGCTCGGGCGACACAACACCAATGCCCACAGTACGTTGCTTCCAAATACGGTTATCTGTTAATAGTGTTTCATACTCATCCACATACTTGGGAAAGCGCTGCGTAAAGTCATCAATAAAATCTAACAATGAACCTTGGCGATTCTCGTTTTGTTTTTTAACTGTTTTCGCATTACGCAATGGTGAAACATCATACTGCGGCATCTGGTTTGGTAAGTCGCGATATACGCCACCAGGACGGTAATATGCGGCATGCATACGCGCGCCAGAAACAGCCTCATAACAATCAAACAAATCTTCACGTTCACGGAACGCGTACAAAAATACTGTCATTGCACCCACATCTAGCGCATGCGCGCCAAGCCAGAGCAAATGATTGAGCACACGGGTAATTTCATCAAACATGACACGAATATACTGGGCACGAATAGGCACCTCGATACCCATCATCTTTTCTATAGCCATCACATAGGCATGCTCATTCGACATCATGGACACGTAATCCAGCCTGTCCATATATGGAATTGATTGCAAGTAGGTACGATTTTCCGCTAACTTTTCAGTACCGCGATGCAATAAACCAATGTGCGGATCAGCACGTACAATCACTTCACCATCCAACTCCAATACTAAGCGCAAAACGCCGTGAGCCGCGGGATGCTGCGGACCAAAATTCATAGTGTAATTACGTATCTCAGCCATGATGGAATCCATTATTGCGAATGACGCGTGGAACGTTATTGCGCTCTTCAATCGTCACAGGCTGATAAATCACGCGTTGTTGCTCTGGATCATAGCGCATTTCAACATTGCCTATCATTGGGAAATCTTTACGGAATGGATGACCAATAAAACCATAATCAGTAAGGATTCGACGAAGATCTGGATGATTTTCAAACATAATGCCAAACAGGTCAAACGCCTCACGCTCATACCAATTAGCAACAGACCAAGTCTCAACCAATGTCGGTAAAATAGGGAAATTCTCATCTTGTGCAAAAACGCGTAACCGTAAACGATGGTTCAAGCTAACCGACAACAAATGGCAAACAACTGCGAATCGCATCCCCTCATAAGCGCCATCACCATAAGTCTGATAATCAACCCCAGAGAGGTCAATCAACTGCTCAAACTTTAATGTTGGTGCATCACGTAATATTTGACATACTGCCAAATAATCAGAGGCTTGACATTCAATTGTTATCTCACCCAATGCAAGAATATGCTTGGTAATTTTATCACCGAGTGCGGCTTGCAAATCTTTTAGTAGTTGATCTAATTTAGCTGACATAATCTTCTTTATATTCTTACTATCTAGCTATCGTATTAGTACGTTTAATTTTATTTTGCAGCTGAATAAGGCCGTATAACAAGGCCTCAGCAGTAGGTGGACATCCTGGAATATAGACATCAACGGGGATGATACGATCACATCCGCGAACAACAGAATAAGAGTAGTGATAGTACCCACCACCATTAGCACAAGAGCCCATAGAAATTACCCAACGCGGCTCAGCCATCTGGTCATACACTTTACGTAATGCTGGCGCCATTTTATTGACTAAAGTACCCGCTACTATCATCACATCTGACTGGCGTGGGCTGCCACGAAACACAATGCCAAAGCGATCTAAGTCATAACGAGAAGCCCCTGCATGCATCATCTCGACAGCACAACAGGCTAAACCAAAAGTCATTGGCCACATCGAACCCGTACGCGTGTAATTAATCACGGTATCGAGTGTTGTCGTCACGAAGCCTTTTTCTAAAATACCTTCAATACTCATGACAAGATTAATCCCACTCTAGCGCACCCTTCATCCACTCATAAATAAATCCGATAACGAGCACACCCAGAAAAATCATCATGACAATAAAGCCAAATAGACCAACTTCTTGAAGCACTACCGCCCATGGGAATAAAAAGGCAATTTCTAAATCAAAAAGAATAAAAAGAATAGCGACTAGATAATAACGTACGTCAAACTTCATACGCGCATCTTCAAATGCCTCAAAGCCACATTCATAAGGGGAATTTTTTGCAGAGTCTGGCTTATGCGGGGAAACCAATAAACCTAATACAATTGGGCCCACGCCGACCGCTAAGCCCACAAGGATAAACAACAATATCGGAAAGTAATTTTCTAACACTTACTAGCCCCAAACAATTAGCTGAAACATAAACTTCTAAAAAACTGACTAAGAGATTTTATTAGCAATAACACTGGGAGTGTTGTCACTTAATGTAGGGGTAATTATAACTCAATACCAGCAGGCCCAACTACAAGCCCTCAACTAAATTACCAACAATTATAATCAATCATCCAATCGCATGCCGGATGCATTTTACTTCGAACATATCATTGCCGCATTGATATATATCAATGCGGCAATGATTAAATGAGATTTTTGCAATAAAGTTATTAGATTAACTAATGAAGCCAAATCAACATTGACCTTGGCTATTCACAACACAATCTTAACCTTGAAATTTAAGCCGAGTTTCGACTTGCCCATATTTCCAAGAGCGCTATAGTAACTACTAGCGTTACTGGGCCTAAAATTAAACCGGCACCACCAAAGATAAGTAATCCACCCACGACAGATAAAAAAGTAAGAACGGTATGCAGCCTAAGTCGATTCCCCACTAAAATTGGCCGGAGTAAATTATCTATAGTGCCAACAACCAACATGCCCCATAACGTAAGTATTAATGCGCTCTGCCAATCTCCATCAAATGCCAGAAAAACTGCCGCAGGCGCCCAAATAATAAAAGCACCTAGCATAGGCACCACCGCTAGCAATCCCATGATTAAACCCCAAAGTAACGGCGCAGGTAAATCTAACCACCAGAACATCAATCCCCCTAGAAATCCTTGTACCGATGCTACGGCAAACGTACCGTAAACTGTTGCATGAATGGTATCTCCTATACGTCCATACAAACCAACCATCTCAGATTGCGAAAGCGGCGACAGAGACAATATGGAATTAAGAATTAAATGACGATCACGAAGGAAGAAAAAAAGCACGTAGAAAATTAAACATAATCCCAACAATTGAACTACTGAGGCTTTTACAATATCTCCTGCACTAGCATCTAACCATAGCGTGAAAGTTTTTACCGCGCCGGTAAAATCTAACTTCTGTTCGATTTTATCTAATATTGGCGCTAATTGTGGTTGCGCCTCTAATGTACGCTGCCACTCCGCAGAAGCTAGCTTAGCTTCAATTAGCTGAGTACCTTTTACTGCCTGCAACAGTAATTGCTGCCCAACAAAAACTGTTGGAATAACTACAATTAAACCAATCAACACAACTGCAATAGACGCTGCCAAACTGGGGGATTTTAACTTTGACTCAAGCCATTTTTGCCACGGACTAAACAAAACTGCAAGAGTCAATGCCCAAACTAACACTGCCAAAAATGGCACTGCCATTTTGTAACATAAATAAATACCCAAGACTGTTGCCATCATCATCACTAGCGTTTGCACGTGATTTCTAGACCCCCAGTCATTATCAAAAGCCTTACTTACATGCTTAGTTTTTTGTTCATTCATACATTAACTGCCGGTGCTTACCGACTCCTTATTCACTTTTTAGCATTGTTTTTATTGAAACTTATACATTAAAATAATGGCTCCTTAAGGCTTTGATTTACCGTTAAGCTTCCTCAGTATCTGCCAAGCCAGCCAACCTCGTTGAACCCACTTACCAAACCCATTAGGTCGAAATATTGAAAGCAAAGCCGTACCACCACCCGCCATCATGAATGGATGGCTTCTAAGATAGCGCAAGACATTTAACCCATGATCCGCCACCGATAAGGGTTTTCGCCATACATCAAGACTTTGTGAGACTGCTAATCTTTGTGCTTCCGCTTTTTTAACTAAATTTGCACGTCGTTTAGCTAGTTTAAGTAGGTTCTGATTCATATTGTTTGTACTACCGCTTTAGCGTGAATCAATTTTTTCTCGGTCTTTACGCAATTCCAGCAAGCTAGATAAAAAGAGTCTAGGCTTTGCTTTAGCTTTACGCTTAGCCAAATACCAAGCAATCATGCCTGCAATGATAAAGAAACTAGCAAGTGAACCTATTGCAGCTAATCGATAGGTATCCCATAAAGCCACTATCAATAAAACTGCGATTAAAAGCATACCTAGCATCAGACAAAATAGCGCAATGAGTGACAGCTTAACGAGCGATAGGACATGTTCTCGCTCCTCTTCTATATCTGTAGATAAAAGTTCAAGCCGTGTATGTATGATAGCAACGAATGTGGTGGCTAGCGCTGCTAGCGAATCCATGAGCCCATTACCTTGGTTGGGAATATTTTCAGACATAATTGAGCGGCTAGCGTCGACTTATCAGTAAACCAATAACAAGACCAACACTGACCGCTAAACCAATTGAGCGCCAAGGATTTTCTTGTACATAATCATCTGCGGCCTTAGCGGTCTCCTTAGTCTTTGCGAGTAGATTCGCCTGCGTATCGCCCATTGTCGCCTTAACTACACCAAGTGACGTTTCCGCCTTAGCTCGAACTTCGGCCAACTTATCACCACCCGTATTAGCAGTAGCCTTGAGTAACGCTTCTACATCAGCTACTACAGACTTAAAGTCTCTAATTAATTGATCTTCATTCAATTGATCCGATAACGGTTCCATACTTATACTCTCCCATTATTTGCTCATATAACTTAAACAATCATTACTCGTGATGCTACGAACTTAAGAAAATCCAACCATTTCAATAGCAAGCAACTTAAAAATCACTATACACCGAGCGATACTGACAAACAACATGCAGACACTTTACTTTCCATTCCACAATCGACTTCTGCGTATCATTAGCCAGCTAAATATTAAGTAACCCATCATAGCTAGCGCTAAGCCAGATGGGGCATACCAAACCAATGGTACAATCAATCCAGCTGAAACTGTTGACAATAGCATCTGTATGAAAGCTTGACCAGATGCGGCTGTACCCCGGATTTTCGGATGCCTATCCAGCGCAGCAATAGATAATATTGGCATCGCCAAGGCCATACCAATATTAAACAAAGCAATCGGCAAAATGTTATAAATCGGTTGTACTGGCAATATAAAGCAAATCGCTAAATTTAGTACCACCATAGACGCCATCCAAGCAAAAGCAACTTTCACTACCAGTTGCCTAGAATATTTCCCAGCAGCATGTTTTGCAAAATATGACCCTAAAATCATACCGCACACCGTTGGAATAAACATGTAGCCAAATTGGTGTTGGCTTAATCCAAGTTGCTTAACCAAAAATACCGGGCTCGCTAGCACGTAGATAAAAAAACCGGCGAAATTTGCCCCCAATGCAAACACTACATAATTAAACTCTTTATCTCCAAAAATAATACGGTAGTCTTTTATCACTTGCTTGGCGGATAAAGGTAGACGTTTGCTCTTAGGCATAGTTTCCGGCAAGTAACGTATAGCAGCCCACAAGCTCACTGCTGAATATAACGCTAAAAATATAAAAATTGCCTGCCAGTGAATTCCAAGTAAAAATCCACCAATAATAGGCGCAACCGCTGGCGCTATGCCGAACAACATTTGTACAGTAGCCATTACTCGTTGCGCCTGCGGTCCTTCAAATAAATCACGCACCATGGCACGCGCCACAACATTACCCGCTCCACCGGAAAGACCTTGTAACACACGAAAAAACCAAAGAGTCTCAACATTTTTCGCAAAAGCACAGCCTATAGAAGCTAATACAAAAACGCCTAAGCCCCATTTTATAGTGGCAATACGCCCTATAGAATCTGAAATAGCACCATGCCATAAAGTCATCAGGGCATAAGGTAATAAATAAAAGGTTAGGCTTTGCTGTAGCGCCAATGGCGTGGCGTGCAAGGCAGTTTCTAAGGTAGGGAATGCTGGCAGGTAAGTGTCAATTGCAAATGGCGCTAGCGCGGCTAGACTTGCAAGCACCACAGACAAAAGTAATGGGGACGATTTAACCATCTAAAAACTCTCAAATAAAAAACGCGCTAAGTAAACTTAGCGCGTTCAATTTAACCATAATATAGCAAATTTATGATGATTTAATTACGGCAAAGAATGAAAACTTTCAACACGGTCATTGAACTCGCCTGCTATAATTTTTTTAGAGTTCTTATCATTACGAAACACAATGGGCTTCGCTACCATGACTGGATTTTTAGAGTCTTCAATCGCTTGATCTATCAAATGTCGGAATGGAGATTTACTGCATACAGGGTCAGCCACATCTGCATCGCCTGATAATAAAAATGCTTGGCAACGACAGCCACCCAAGTCATTTTCTTTTTCAGAACAACTACGACAAGGCTCTTTCATCCAACTGTCACCACGATATTTATTGAAGGCGGGAGACTCTTTCCAAGCATACTCTAATCCACTATCACGCACGTTTGGAAACTGCATATTAGGTAATGATCGTGCTGAATGGCATGGTAACACGTCGCCATTAGCCGTCACTATCATGAACACTTCCCCCCAACCATTCATGCATTTTTTTGGACGATCTGAAAAATAGTCTGGGACTACAAAGAAAATTTTCATTTTATTGTTAGGATTGGCTCTAAACTCGTTAGTAATTGCCTCAGCCTCATCAACTTGCTCCTTAGTAGGCATCAATTGACTACGATTTACCAAAGACCAACCATAATATTGTGTATTTGCTAACTCAATATAATCCGCCCCTAGCGCTTCAGCCATCTCTAAAATCTCTCGCATATGGCCAATGTTATAACGATGGATTACCACATTAAGCACCATAGGGTAGCCATGATTTTTAATCATTGCTGCCACTTTTTTCTTCAACTCAAAAGTCTTCGTATTCGTGATGAAATTATTAATTTCTTCAGTAATATCATGCATAGAAAGCTGAATGTGATCTAGACCACCTTCTTTAAAAGCTTGAATTCTTTTCTCTGTCAACCCGACACCAGAAGTTATCAAATTACTGTAATAGCCTAGCTTTTTAGCTTCAATGACAATATCTTCAATATCGTCTCGGAGTAATGGCTCGCCTCCAGATATACCTAGTTGAATGGCGCCTAGTTTACGTGCATCACGCAATGCTTGAATCCATTGCTCTGTCGTCAGCTCATTCTGCGTATGTTTATCATAATCAGTAGGGTTGTAACAGAAAGCACAGTGCAATGGGCAACGATAAGTTACCTCAGCTAACAGCCATAGTGGCTGGGTATGTGTTGCTGACGCAGACACACCATTGTTTTGTTGTACATGTACTATTTTTTGTACGACAGATTCACCTAAAGAGGCTTGCGTCATATTGCTACTCCTAAATTTTTACGCATTATTTAATCCGCTAAACCTTGCGCAACCAGCCTTTACTCACTGCAAGCTCAAACATACCAATGATGTCAGCTTCAATATTAGCCGCGTCGGGGAAAGTCGCTTTTAAATTTACAACCACATCGCCTACACTCACTTTCCCATCTAGTCGCTTAATTACCTCACCTGCTCCACCATGAAGTTTGACCATGCCCTCAGGAAAAAGTATCACATAATTTTGTTGCGCTTCTTCCCATTGAAATCGGTGATGTGGTGCAAGTGCATAAATGTCAGTCTGTAGTATATTGTTAGTCATTTTTGCGGTTTCTTAGCTCACGTTCATCACTGGCTGGCGCAAATAATCGCGGCCTTCCACTTTAATTTCTGTACTTTGCAACATAATTGCATCAGCCATTACCCACAGTACATTAAGCTTAAATTGTAATATTTCCAGCGCACGCTCTTGTAGCGCCCGAGTTTGTCCGAAGTAATCCAGCGTTACAGCTAATCCTTGTTCGACATCACGTCGCGCCTGCGTTAAACGATTCTTAAAGTACTGCATCCCTTCTTTATTAATCCAAGGATACATATCAGGCCAGGAGTCAATACGCTGTTGGTGGATATGTGGTGCAAATAGCTCTGTAAGTGAAGAGCAAACAGACTCTTGCCATGATCGTTGTTTAGCGAAGTTGATATAGGCATCAACTGCAAAGATAGTACCAGGCGCAACTAATTTGAGCGACATCACATCTTCACGACTCAAGCCAACCGCTGCGCCTAAGTGAATCCAAGCTTCAATACCGCCCTCGCCACCTTCCGCAATTTGACCACTGCCATCGTGATCAAAAATACGTTGAATCCATCCCCGACGAATTTCACGGTCAGGGCAATTAGAAAGAATAGCGGCATCTTTCATGGGAATGGCAATTTGATAATAATATCGATTAGCCACCCAAGCCTGCATTTGTGCCTGCGTAAGCTTACCCTCATACATCAACACATGAATAGGATGGTAAATATGGTAACCCTTACCCTTTTCGCGTAATTTCGCCTCAAATTCCTCACGTGTCCAAGGCAACTGTTTATCTATCATTGCATTCATTTTTCTCTCCTAAAGGATGATATCCATGCCATCAAAGGCGACTTCAATTTTATGTTCATTTAATACTGCACGTTCGGCAGAATCTTCACGTAAAATAGGATTGGTATTATTTATATGAATCAGTACTTTACGTACTTTTTTGTCTAATCCAAATTTATCTAAATCTTCAATCATGCCGCCCGTGCCTGATTGTGGGTTATGTCCAATACTACGCGCTGTTTTAGTCATCAAGCCTAAATCCATCATCTCTGTATCAGTCCAGAAGGTACCATCCACCATAATACAATCAGCTTGGTTCATTAACTCTGGCAAATGCGGTTCAATTTCTGCCAAGCCTGGTGAATACCAGCATTTTTTACCGGAGCTAATTTCTTCAATCAATACACCTATGGTATCGCCAGCCTGAGGATTATTGCGATGTGGTGAGTATGGTGGTGCCGCGCTTTTAAGCGAAACTGAGGTGAATTTAAGATTAGGTACATTAGGAATAATAAAGCTAGTTTTACCATCAATGGGTACTTGGTGATGATTAATGCCACAATAGTGCCCTAAGATATTCAAAGCTTGGTTGCCTGATGTTAGGTCACCATAGACCATATCAGTACAATAAATTTCACGTTTTACAGTACCTTCACGTAGCATATACAAACCTGTGGTGTGATCAATTTGCGCATCAATCAATACAATGGCCTGTATACCTGTATCGCGAATTGCTCGTGCCGGCTGTAGTGCTGGAAAATTTTGAATTTGTTGCAACACATCTGGTGACGCGTTAAATAACACCCAGTTGATGCCATCGCCACTCACACAGATCGATGATTGCGTGCGCTTGGTGGCTTTAATACTGCCTTTACGCAATCCATCACAATTAAAACAATTGCAATTCCATTGTGGGAATCCACCCCCTGCGCCTGCGCCTAAAACATGTATATGCATATAATTCTACAATTCTACGAAGTGATTATCTTTCAAAATGCTTAGTTATGATATTCATGACTAAGACTTAACTTACAAGCCAACAAAGGGCTTTATATATAAAAAAAGGCTGTCTTACGGCAGCCTTTTTTATTAGCTTAAAGCTAATTATTTGTTCATTACGTACATTGTCACTTCAAAGCCAAAACGCATTTCTGTAGCTGCTGGAGTTGTCCACATGATAATTTTCCTTTTTAGTAATTAATTTCATTGCGGCTTTAAGTATTAGTGCCACAACGTGATACGAATGATGCGCGCTATTGATACTTCGCAACACTGCAAACTTACTGATTAATCACTAAGTAAATTCATGATGCCAAACTTAATTCTTAAGTCGACGCTGGCGGACTGAAGTAGCAAGAGTTTCTAACAATTCAACAGTATCCTGCCAACTCAAACATGCATCAGTAATAGATTTACCATATTCCAATTGACAACCAGGCGTGTGATCTTGCCGACCTTCATTAAGATGTGATTCAACCATCACGCCAATAATACGCGTATCGCCACCTGATAATTGGTGAGCGATATCTCTTGCCACTTCCTTTTGCAGCAAATAATTTTTACTGCTATTGCCATGACTGCAATCTATCATCAATATCGGTGCTAAGCCTGCAGCAGACAAACTCGCACATGCGTCATTCACACTTTCTTTATCATAATTAGGCTTTTTGCCACCGCGCAAAATCACATGGCAATCTTCATTACCTGTTGTTGAAAAAATAGCCGACTGACCTTCTTTAGTCACAGACAAAAAATGATGTGGGGTGGACGCCGTTTTGATAGCATCAATCGCAACACGCACACCGCTATCCGTACCGTTTTTAAATCCAACAGGACAAGATAAGCCAGAAGTAAGTTCTCTATGCACTTGTGACTCAGTTGTACGAGCCCCAATCGCACCCCAACTCACTAAATCAGCAGTGTATTGCGGTGTAATCATATCTAAAAACTCTGCCCCTGCAGGCATGCCAAGCTCATTCACATCCAACAAAAATTTACGGGCTATTTCTAAACCTTCATTAATCTGATAGCTACCATCAAGATGTGGGTCATTAATCAAACCCTTCCAACCAACAGTCGTACGCGGCTTTTCGAAATAAACACGCATCACTATTAACAAATCAGCTTCTAAATTCTTTCGCACCTCCATTAATCGGCGCGCATATTCGAGTCCAGCTTTAGTATCATGGATTGAGCAAGGTCCAACAATCACCAATAGACGATCATCTGTTTGATGCAAAATATGGTGAATTTCTGCACGCGTGGCTAATATATTTTGTGTTGAATCGGCACTTTCTTTCAGCTTATCCAGCAACGCCAATGGTGTAATTAGTTTTTTTACTTCACGAATACGTACATCGTCAGTAGCTAGTTTTTTATATTGGCTCATTTATTGATTACTTTTTAATATATTTTCAAGTACTTCTAGAAAGCGTGCATTCTCGCTAAACAAGCCAATACTTACGCGCAGGTAATCTGGCATTTCATAATTTGCAATGGGGCGCACTATGACGCCATTTTGCAATAGCTTTTGATTTACTTCTGCTGCATTTTTAACAGTAAAGCTAATAAAATTAGCAAATGAAGGGATAAATTTTAAACCCAACTTATTAAACCCTTGTGTCAACTGCATCATGCCTGCTTGATTGAGTGCATAAGAGCGCTCAACAAAATCATCATCAGCCAGTGATGCCACTGCTGCTGCCTGAGCAATACTATTCACATTAAACGGTTGGCGTACACGATTCATCATGTCGGCGATACTGACATGACATAAGCCAAAGCCAATACGCAATCCAGCTAAGCCATAGGCTTTAGAAAAAGTGCGCGAAATAATCAAGTTATCAAACTCTGCTAGCCAACTAATAGCTTCTGATTTATTTGCTGCTGACAAATACTCATCATAGGCCTCATCTAAAACAACCAGAACTTGCCTAGGCACCTGTTTTAAAAAATAAAATAACTCATCTTTACCAAGTAAAGTACCCGTTGGATTGTTAGGATTCGCCACAAATATCATGCGTGTTTTAGCTGTAATTGCTGCTAACATCGCCGATAAATCATGGCTGAAATTTTTAGCGGGAACAACCACGCCGGTAGCACCTGTCGCCTGCGTTACTAATGGATAAACCGCAAATGCATGTTGCGAATAGATGGCTTCACATCCAGGTGTTAAAAAGGCCCGTGCCGCAAGCTCTAAAATGTCATTCGATCCATTACCAAATACAATTTGATCGGGTGTCACATTGAATTTTTGACTGACAGCTTCACGCAAAACATAGCTATTACCATCTGGATAGCGCGCTATATCTAGCAAAGCTTCTTGTATAGCAAAGTCAGCCTTAGGGCTAATCCCCAGTGGATTTTCGTTAGAAGCAAGCTTCACAATATCTTCTACCTGCAAACCCATTTCACGCGCTAACTCAGCGATAGGCTTTCCACCTTGGTAAGGTGCAATAGCACGAATATGATCAGGCGCTAAATTAGATGGATCAGAACTAGACATACTCATACAAGAAAAACCTTAAAAACTAACGATAAAGATGTGTGAATTAAAGTACGGCAGCCGGATATGAGCCCAGCACTTTGAGGAAGGATGCACGTTGCTGGCACTCATTGAGTGCGGCTAATACTTTTGCATCAGTTTGATGACCTTCAATATCGACAAAAAATACATAGTCCCATAACCCTTGCTTAGATGGGCGAGACTCAAATTTAGTCATACTAACGCCATGTCGTGAAAGTGGCTCTAATAATTGCACCATAGCGCCAGGTGTATTTTTAGAAGTCATCACTAGTGAGGTTTTATCAGCGCCAGAAGTAGCAACATCATGTGTACCTAACACCAAGAATCTTGTGGTATTTTTAGCGTCATCTTCAATATTTTCAGCCAGCACGTTTAATTTAAATAATTCTGCAGCACGCTTGCTAGCAATA
Organism: uncultured Pseudomonadota bacterium; assembly: GCA_903833595.1. GTDB lineage: Bacteria > Pseudomonadota > Gammaproteobacteria > Burkholderiales > Methylophilaceae > Methylotenera. The sequence goes on along the minus strand of CAILFU010000032.1, from coordinate 4,248 downwards.
GCAGCGGCAAAAGTGCCATCGGTTGAAACCAAGTCATGAATCATCTGTGCTGCACGCGCATTGCTTGTCACGGCCTCACGTTCTGCTTTGGGCAATGTCTTGCTTAGCCATTCATGGCACTGCGCCAAGGATTGCGTATGTGAAAAAACATGTGAAATTTGACTTATATCCGTCTGTTTTGAGAGCAAGCAATGATGAATAGGTAGTGTAATTTCGCCACAAATTTTTAATGAGCTAGATAGTAATAAATCTAGCGTCAAGCCAATTGCACCTTCAGTTGAGTTTTCAACAGGCACGACACCATAATCAACTTGGTTAGCTTCAACCGCACGAAAAACTTCATCAATTGAACCGCATACTAGTGCGGTTTTACCTAATCCAAATTGCTTAAGTGCAGCCTCTTCACTATAAGTACCTAATGGCCCTAAAAAAGCAATAGACAACTCTTTTTCTAGCGCACGACAATTAGACATAACGCCACGAAATATATTGCTGACAGCCTCATTGGATAGCGGCCCAGCATTATTCGCTTGTAACCGACGCAACACTTGCGCTTCGCGTTCAGGGCGATAAATCACACCATCATCTTTTAAAGCGCCAATTTGACGTGCGAGTTTTGCCCGCTCATTCACAAGCTTTAGTAGTTGCTCATCAATAGCATCAATTTGATTGCGGTGTTCTTTAAGCTGTTCTGACATTGTTAGTAAGCCTCTAGTGAGCTAGCTCAAATTCTTGCATATATGAAACCAAAGCTTGCACGCCATCTATGGGCATTGCGTTATAAATGGATGCACGCATGCCACCTACAGCACGATGACCTTTAAGTTGCAACAACCCCTTTGCCTCTGCACCTTTCAAAAAGGCGTCATTCAAACTTTCATCCCGCAAGAAAAATGGGATATTCATACGAGACCGATTTTTAATAGCCACGTGATTGGCATAAAAATCAGTGCTATCTATGTATTCATATAGTAATTTTGCTTTAGCGATATTAGCTTTTTCTATAGCAGCAATCCCACCTTGAGACTCTAACCATTCAAACACCAAACCAGCAATGTAAATACTGTAGGTGGGTGGCGTGTTAATCATAGATTGATTTTCAGCCTGGGTTTTCCAATTAAATACCGCAGGCGTTAGCACTGAAGCAGCGTCGAGCAAATCATCCCGAACAATCACAATACACAATCCTGCTGGCCCTATATTTTTTTGCGCACCGCCATAAATCACGCCATATTGACTCACATCAATAGGCCTTGAAAGTATGTGTGACGACATGTCAGCAACGATAGGCACACCATGTGTATCTGGAAGATCAACAAACTCAACACCACTCATCGTTTCATTGGTACAAACATGTAAATAAGCAGCGTTTTTATTTAGTTTCCAACTTGAAAAATCAGGCACTTTGGTATATTTATCGCATTCACTACTAGCAACCACGTTAATTTTTCCGTAAGCACTCGCATCTTCAACGCTACGCTTACTCCACCCGCCAGTTACTGCATAATCGGCAGATTTACTAGCAAGCAAATTCAGCGGAATCATCGCATTTTCAGCAATAGCCCCACCTTGTAAAAACAACACTTTATAATTGCTAGGGACATTCAATAGCACACGCAAGTCAGCTTCTGTTTTAGCTAAAATACTCATGAACTCTTTGCCACGATGTGACATTTCCATCACACTCATACCAGAGCCATGCCAATCAAGCATTTCAGCTTGAGCACGCTCTAATACAGGCTTTGGCAATACTGCAGGCCCTGCTGAGAAATTAAAAATCCGAGTCATTCCATGCTTCATTGTAATTAGGATTGATCGTCTACATCTGACTCTGAATCGTCAGTTTCAACAATTTTTTCAAGACCAGAAAGCTTCTCACCTTCGCCTAAATTAATGAGTGTCACACCTTGTGTCGCACGTCCTAGCTCACGAATTTCTTTAACGCGTGTACGAATCAATACGCCACCAGTTGTAATCAACATGATTTCGTCTTCATCATTCACGAGTTTTGCAGCAACGACTAAGCCATTACGCTCACTTACTGCAATCGCTTTTACACCCTGTGTACCACGACCTGAGTGACGGAAGTCAGCTAACTGCGTGCGTTTTCCATAGCCATTCTCAGTAGCCACCAATACAGTTTGCTTATCATCATCAGCAATCAATAATGAAAGTACTTGTTGTTTAGCGGCCAATTTCATGCCGCGTACACCACGTGTAGCACGACCCATTTGGCGTACATCTTCTTCATCAAACCATACCGCTTTACCACCATTTGAAACTAATACAATATCGTTCGAACCATTAGTCACTTCAGCGCCAATGAGGTAATCACCGTCATCTAAATTAATCGCGATAATGCCTGACTTACGTGGATTAGCAAACTCAGTTAACGCAGTTTTCTTCACTGTACCAAGTGCAGTTGCCATGAAAATAAAATGGTTTTCATCAAATTCTTTTACAGAAAGAATAGCATTAATTTTTTCGCCTTCTTCTAATGGGAATAAATTCACAATAGGCTTGCCACGTCCAATACGACTACCTTGCGGCACTTCATATACTTTTAACCAATACACACGTCCACGACTACTAAAACATAGAATGTAATCATGGGTATTGGCAACAAACATCTTGTCTATAAAGTCATCTTCTTTAGTAGGCGCCGCCTGCTTACCTCGACCACCGCGACGTTGGGCGCGGTATTCATCAAGCGGTTGCGATTTCACATAGCCAGTATGAGAAAGCGTGACAACTACATCTTGCGGTGTAATTAAATCTTCTAATGATAAGTCTTGCGCATTGACGACAATTTCACTGCGTCGCTTATCACCAAATTGTTTTCTAATCTCTGTAAGCTCATCACCAATGATCGTTGTTACACGTGATGGCGTAGCTAAAATATGTAATAAGTCGGCAATAATATCCATCACCTCTTTGTATTCCGTCACGACTTTGTCTTGCTCTAGCCCGGTTAAGCGTTGCAAGCGCATTTGCAGAATTTCCTGCGCTTGAACATCGCTTAATTTATAGCCTGCAGGCGTTAAACCGAAATCAACACTCAAGCCTTCCGGACGTGAAGCTTCCATCGCTGCGCGTTTTAACATTTCCTCAACCACAGGAGACTTCCACACTTTAGCCATCAAATCTACTTTAGCTTCTGGTGGCGTTGGTGCTGCTTTAATCAACGCAATCATCTCGTCAACATTAGCAAGTGCGACCGCCAAACCTTCTAAAATATGACCACGTCCACGTGCTTTTTTCAACTCAAACACGGTGCGACGGGTAATGACTTCACGTCTATGACGTAAAAATGCCTCCAGCATTTGTTTAAGATTCAATAAACGTGGCTGACCGTCTAGCAAGGCCACCATATTCATACCGAAGGTATCTTGCAATTGCGTTTGTTTATATAAATTATTTAATACAACTTCAGCAATTTCACCACGCTTAAGCTCTATCACAACGCGCATACCAGATTTATCTGATTCATCACGCAGATCAGAAATGCCTTCGATTTTCTTCTCGTTGACTAATTCGGCGATTTTTTCAACAAAGGTTTTTTTATTAACTTGATACGGAAGTTCATCCACGATTAACGCTTGACGACCACCACGCTCCAAATCTTCCACATGAGTACGTCCGCGCATCACCACACGACCACGACCTGTGCGATACCCTTCTTTTACACCAACGGTACCGTAAATAATCCCAGCAGTTGGAAAGTCAGGTGCAGGCACTAATTCAATCAACTCTTCAATGCCCATTTCAGGATCTTTAAGCAATGCAAAGCAAGCGTCAAGCACTTCATTGAGATTGTGTGGCGGAATATTGGTTGCCATCCCTACAGCAATACCTGAGCTACCATTAATGAGTAAGTTAGGTATGCGTGCCGGCATGATGAGTGGCTCATGCTCACTACCATCATAGTTAGGACCGAAATCAACAGTTTCTTTATCAATATCAGCTAATAATTCATGGGCAATCTTAGCCATACGGATTTCGGTATATCGCATCGCCGCCGCATTGTCACCATCTACAGAGCCAAAATTACCTTGACCATCCACCAACATATAACGCAAGCTAAAGTCTTGCGCCATGCGCACGATGGTGTCATACACAGCAGTATCACCATGCGGATGATACTTACCAATCACATCACCGACGATACGTGCGGATTTCTTATACGGTTTATTGTAGTCATTACTTAACTCATGCATCGCATATAAAACACGGCGGTGTACCGGTTTT
>CAILFU010000031.1 GCA_903833595.1 uncultured Pseudomonadota bacterium | reverse complement strand
TAAGCTTTAGCTTCACCGCCGAATTTTTTTGACAGAATTGTTGTAATCGCTGCCGTTAATGTTGTCTTACCATGATCCACGTGGCCAATTGTGCCTACGTTGACGTGCGGCTTGGTCCGCTCAAATTTACCTTTTGCCATTTAATTTTCCTTTAAATTCAATGTTTTAAGAATAGTTTTAATTACTTCTTATTCATGATGGCTTCAGCCACGTTTCTTGGTGCTTCTGTGTAATGCTTAAATTCCATGCTGTAACTTGCACGACCTTGTGACAATGAACGTACAGTAGTTGAGTAGCCAAACATTTCAGCCAAAGGCACTTCTGCACGGATCACTTTACCTGTTGCATTATCTTCCATACCTTGAATGATACCGCGGCGTGATGATAAGTCACCCATAATATCACCCATGTAATCTTCAGGCGTTTCAACTTCTACTGCCATCATAGGCTCTAGTAAAATCGGATCCGCTTTACGCATACCATCTTTAAAACCAATTGAAGCCGCCATTTTAAAAGCATTTTCATTCGAGTCAACATCATGGTATGAACCATCAAACAAAGTGACTTTTACATCAACTACTGGGAATCCAGCTAATACGCCTGATGGAATTGTTTCACGCAAGCCTTTTTCAACCGCAGGAATAAACTCACGTGGCACAGTACCACCTTTAATTGCATCAATAAATTCAAAGCCTTTGCCTGGCTCATTTGGTTCCATGATTAACCATACATGGCCATACTGACCTTTACCGCCAGACTGCTTAACAAACTTACCTTCAACTTCAACCTTTTTCTTAATCGCTTCACGGTAAGCAACTTGTGGCGCACCTACGTTAGCCTCAACGTTAAATTCGCGACGCATACGATCAACTAAAATTTCAAGATGCAACTCGCCCATGCCTGAAATAATGGTTTGGTTAGTTTCTTCATCAGTTTTAACGCGGAAAGATGGATCTTCTTGAGCCAAACGGTTTAAAGCGACACCCATTTTTTCTTGGTCAGCTTTAGTTTTAGGCTCAACTGCAACGTGAATTACCGGCTCAGGGAATATCATGCGTTCTAGAATGATTTCTTCATTCACGCCACATAGCGTATCACCTGTAGTAGCTTCTTTAAGGCCAATAGCAGCCGCAATATCACCAGCACGAACTTCAGTTAGTGGCTCACGTGTATTGGCGTGCATCTGCACGATACGGCCGATACGTTCTTTTTTGCCCTTGATGGGGTTATAAACAGTATCGCCTGCGTTAATGACACCAGAATAAACCCGGAAGAAAATCAACTGACCTACAAACGGGTCAGTCATGATTTTAAAAGCTAATGCTGAGAATTTTTCATCATCAGAAGCTTTAAGACGAATTTCATTACCATCGCCATCTTCAGCTTTTGTAGGTGGAATATCAGTTGGCGCTGGCATTAACTCAATCACTTTATCCAACATCGCTTGCACGCCCTTGTTTTTAAATGCTGAGCCACAAACCATAGGCACAATCTCAAAAGCAATGGTACGTATACGTAGACCTGCCATAATTTCGGCTTCAGACAAATCACCTTCTTCTAGGTATTTGTTCATCAACTCTTCAGTAGCTTCAGCAGCAGCCTCCACCATGTTTTCACGCCATTTATCACACTCAGCTTTTAATTCAGCCGGGATTTCACGGTAATCAAATTTCATACCTTGTGAAGCATCATCCCAGTAGATAGCCTTCATTTTGATAAGGTCAACAACACCCTCAAATTTTTCTTCTGCGCCGATTGGCACTTGCAAAGGGATAGGATTAGCTTTAAGACGTGCACGCATTTGGTCGTACACTTTGAAGAAGTTCGCACCAGCACGGTCCATTTTATTAACGAACGCTAAACGAGGCACTTTATATTTATTAGCTTGACGCCATACTGTTTCAGACTGTGGTTGAACTCCACCTACAGCACAATAAACCATACATGCGCCATCAAGCACACGCATTGAACGCTCTACTTCAATAGTAAAGTCAACGTGGCCAGGGGTGTCAATAATATTAATGCGATGTTGATCAAATTGACCAGCCATGCCTTTCCAGAAGCAAGTCGTTGCTGCTGAAGTAATAGTAATACCACGTTCCTGCTCTTGCTCCATCCAGTCCATCGTGGCTGCGCCATTATGCACTTCGCCAATTTTGTGGTTGACACCTGTGTAAAACAAAATACGTTCTGTAGTCGTTGTTTTACCTGCGTCAATATGCGCAGAAATACCAATGTTACGATAGCGTTCAATAGGGGTTATACGAGCCACGGCTATTACCTTTACTTAATATTATTGCTTAAATTCTTAAAGAGCAATTGGCCTAACTGTAAGATTAGGCCAATTAAACAAACAATCAATCAAATTACAAATACCAATAATTAGAATCTGAAATGTGAGAATGCTTTATTTGCTTCCGCCATACGGTGAACTTCTTCACGTTTTTTCATTGCTGAGCCACGACCTTCAGAAGCCTCAACCAACTCTGCCGCTAAACGTAAACCCATTGATTTTTCACCACGTTTACGCGCCGCATCACGCATCCAACGCATTGCCAAAGCACTACGACGACTAGGACGCACTTCAACAGGCACCTGATAGTTAGCGCCACCGACACGGCGACTTTTAACTTCCACTAATGGACGTAAGTTTGTTAAAGCGAGTGTAAATACTTCTAAAGCATCTTTACCAGTTTTAACTGCTATTTGGTCAAATGCACCATATAAAATACGTTCAGCAACAGATTTTTTACCGCCTGTCATGAGTACATTTACAAATTTAGATACTTCTTGGCTTCCGAATTTTGGATCCGGAAGGATGTTACGTTTGGGAACTTCTCTACGTCTTGGCATAATTTTCTCTATTCTACTTATATTTTGCTAGCAACTGCTTGAGCAAGGCTTTTGGTTAGCCGCTGTTTATAAAACTAACTATTAATTAATACTAATTACTTAGCTTTAGCTTCTTTAGGACGCTTAGCACCGTATTTAGAACGTGACTGCTTACGATCTTTAACACCAGCCGTATCCAGACTACCGCGAACCATATGGTAACGCACACCCGGCAAATCCTTCACACGGCCACCGCGCAACAACACAACACTGTGCTCTTGTAAGTTATGACCTTCACCACCAATATAGCTAATCACTTCATAGCCATTAGTCAGACGCACCTTTGCAACTTTACGCAAAGCTGAGTTTGGCTTTTTAGGTGTAGTAGTGTAAACACGTGTACATACGCCACGCTTTTGTGGGCATGATTCAAGTGCCGGCACTTTACTTTTTGTGACCACTTTAGCGCGTGGCTTACGTATTAACTGATTGATGGTTGGCATTGCCTATAACCTCTAATAATGTTTTTTAAATTCTGGTACTTCTTAAAAATTTTAATTACAGCCAGAATAGCCAATGCCATTAACTGACAATTTAGCTATTCTGAAAAACCAAGCATTCTATTTAGCCTTGCATTTGTTGTCAAGGTTTAAATTCTTGATTTACTCTGCTGCAACCTCACCTACTACCTCACCATCTACCCCAGCAGCAACTTCTACTACCGGCTCTTCCTCTGCTAAAAATAAGGCTTCAGCAGGGATTTCTTTTACTGGGACACCGCCTGCAACCGCAGCACGCTTACGCGCATCGTGATAAGCTAAGCCAGTGCCAGCTGGGATTAAACGTCCAACAATTACGTTTTCTTTCAAGCCACGAAGTTCATCACGTTTACCTAATATTGCTGCTTCAGTTAATACACGCGTTGTTTCTTGGAATGATGCTGCTGAAATAAACGAATCGGTTGACAGTGATGCTTTAGTGATGCCTAACAGTACATATTCAAACTCAGCTGGACGCTGATTTAACGCAATGACTGCTTCATTTTTAGCTAACAAATCAGCGCGCTCAACTTGCTCACCCATAATAAAGCTTGTATCACCAGCATCTGTCACACGTACGCGACGTAACATTTGACGCACAATCACTTCAATATGTTTATCATTAATCTTAACGCCTTGTAAACGATATACATCTTGCACCTCGTCGATGATATAACGTGCCAAAGCCTCACGACCTTGCAAGCGTAAAATATCTTGCGGCTCAGCTGGACCATCTACAATGGTTTCGCCTTTAGTCACCACTTGACCATCGTGCGCTGTCACATGCTTGTCTTTTGGAATCAAGAATTCATTAGTAACGCCATCTAAATCTGTAATCACTAAACGTTGCTTACCTTTAGTATCCTTACCGAATGACACTGTACCAGTCACCTCAGCTAACATACCTGCATCTTTAGGTGATCGCGCTTCAAACAACTCAGCCACCCGCGGTAAACCCCCAGTAATATCACGCGTTTTAGATGACTCTTGTGGAATACGCGCAATCACTTCACCAACGCCCACTTCTTGACCATCTTTAACGGTAATAATACAGCCCAGTTGGAATGTCGTATTGACTGACTGTTCGCTACCAGTCACTTTAACTTCCACGCCATTACTATCCAGCAGTTTTACTTGAGGGCGCAAACCTTTTGTTTGGCCTGCACGTTGTTTAGGATCAATTACCACCAATGACGACAACCCAGTGACGTCATCAATTTGTTTAGCAACAGTAATACCTTCTTCAACGTTTTCAAATTTAATTTGACCTGCATACTCAGTAATGATTGGACGTGTATGCGGATCCCATGCTGCAATCGCCTGGCCAGCTTTTACAGTTTTACCATCTGTAATTTGCAGAGTAGCACCATATGGCACTTTATGACGCTCACGCTCACGACCATTTTCATCAGCAATAATCACTTCACCATTACGTGAAATAACGACTTGTTCATTACGTGCGTTGGTGACATAACGCATCGTTGAAGTGAAGTTCAGTACACCATTAGATTTAACTTCAATCTGAGATACTGAAGCTGCACGTGAAGCTGCGCCCCCAATATGGAAGGTACGCATAGTCAACTGAGTACCTGGTTCACCAATTGATTGTGCGGCAATAACACCTACTGCTTCACCCATACTAATGAGCTTGCCACGACCTAAGTCACGACCATAGCATTTTGCACAAATACCATAACGCGTGTCACATGTAAGCGCTGTACGCACTTTCACTTCATCGATACCAAGCGCATCAATATGTTCTACTTCGTCTTCAGTCAGCAAAGTACCTGCAGCGTAAATAACTTCTTGTGTTTCAGGGTTAATCACATCCAGCGCAGCTGTACGACCTAAAATACGGTCATGCAACGGCTCAATGACCTCACCACCTTTAACTAAAGCTTTAGTCACCAAACCATCACTCGTACCGCAGTCATGCTCAGTCACTACTAAGTCTTGTGTTACATCAACTAGGCGACGTGTTAGATAGCCAGAGTTCGCTGTTTTTAATGCGGTATCAGCTAGACCCTTACGCGCACCGTGGGTTGAAATAAAGTATTGCAACACATTCAAGCCGTCACGGAAGTTCGCCTTAATTGGCGTTTCAATAATTGAGCCATCCGGTTTCGCCATCAATCCACGCATACCTGCTAATTGACGAATCTGCGCAGCAGAACCACGCGCACCTGAGTCGGCCATCATGTAAATAGCGTTGAAAGATTCCTGGCGAAGTACCTTACCGGCTTTATCTTTGACTTGTTTGCCATCAGCATCTAATACGTCTTCTTCACGTAACTGCTTCATCATGGCATCGGCCACTTTATCACTTGCACGGCCCCAAATATCCACCACTTTATTGTAGCGCTCGCCGTGTGTTACCAAGCCTGAAACGTATTGGTCTTCAATCTCTTTAACCTCAGACTCAGCTGCAGCAATCAATTGTGGTTTTTCTAACGGAACTAACATGTCGTTAATACTGATAGAAATACCGGCCTTAGTTGCGTAGGCGTAACCCATGTCCTTCAATTTATCTGCAAAAATAACCGTTTCACGAATGCCAACTTTACGGAAAGAGGCATTAATCAACTTAGAAATTTCTTTCTTTTTTAATGCCTTATCAATGTTGCTGTAAGCTAGACCTGCTGGAAGAATTTCAGATAACAAAGCACGACCAACCGTTGTTTCATAACGGGTTGTTTTTTCGGTTTTAACACCATCTATATCTAACTCATATTCTTTAACACGTACTGTGATTTTCGCGTGGATATCAATTAAACCTTGATCAAATACACGCTGCACTTCTTTAACATCTGCAAAACGCATACCTTCACCACGTGCCGCAACTTTATCACGCGTCATGTAGTACAGACCCAACACGATATCTTGTGATGGCACAATGATTGGCTCACCATTAGCGGGTGATAACACATTGTTAGAGGCCAGCATCAAAGTACGTGCTTCCATTTGCGCTTCTAGAGACAGTGGCACATGAACTGCCATTTGGTCACCATCGAAGTCGGCGTTAAATGCCGCACAAACGAGTGGGTGCAACTGAATCGCTTTACCTTCAATTAAGATAGGCTCAAAAGCTTGAATACCTAAACGGTGCAAGGTTGGCGCACGGTTGAGCAATACTGGATGCTCACGAATCACATCTTCTAAGATATCCCAAACTTCTGGACCTTCTTCTTCAACTTTTTTCTTCGCCGCTTTAATCGTTGTAGCAATACCTAACACTTCCAATTTATGGAAAATGAATGGCTTAAACAATTCCAAAGCCATCTTTTTCGGCAAACCGCATTGATGTAATTTCAATTGTGGGCCCACCACAATCACTGAACGACCAGAATAATCGACACGTTTACCAAGCAAGTTTTGACGGAAACGGCCGCCTTTACCCTTAATCATGTCAGCAAGTGATTTCAATGGGCGTTTATTCGCACCTGTCATCACTTTACCGCGACGGCCATTATCTAATAGAGAATCCACTGCTTCTTGTAGCATACGTTTTTCGTTGCGCACAATGATTTCAGGGGCTTTTAACTCTAACAAACGTTTTAAACGATTGTTACGATTAATCACGCGACGATATAAATCGTTTAAATCAGAAGTTGCGAAACGACCGCCATCTAACGGCACCAATGGACGTAACTCTGGTGGTAATACCGGCAAGATTTCTAAAATCATCCATTCTGGTTTAATTCCAGACTTTTGGAATGCTTCTAATACTTTCAAGCGTTTAGCAATTTTCTTAATTTTTGCCTCAGAGCCTGTTGCCCCTAGATCTTGACGTAATTGAACCACTTCACGCTCAATATCCATAGTACGTAATAATTCACGCACGGCTTCTGCACCCATGACAGCATTAAATTCATCGCCATATTCTTCTACTTTTGCTAAGTAGTCGTCTTCTGTCAATAACTGACCTCGTGTAAGAGGCGTCATACCAGGATCTACAACGATAAATGCCTCAAAATATAATACACGCTCAATATCACGTAAGGCGATATCTAGCACCATGCCTAAACGACTTGGTAAGCTTTTTAAGAACCAAATATGTGCGACTGGAGAAGCTAGATCAATATGACCCATACGTTCACGACGCACTTTTGACAATGTAACTTCAACGCCACATTTTTCGCAGATTACACCACGGTGTTTTAAACGCTTATATTTACCACACAAGCATTCGTAATCTTTTATGGGGCCAAAAATCTTGGCGCAGAACAGTCCATCACGTTCTGGTTTAAAAGTACGATAGTTAATAGTCTCCGGCTTTTTAACTTCGCCATATGACCATGAGCGGATTTTTTCTGGTGAGGCAAGCGCAATCTTAATCGCGTCAAACTCTTCTTCTTGCGTTACCTGTTTAAATAAGTCTAATAGAGCTTTCATGTGAATTCTCCTTAATTACGATCTAGGTCGATGTCGATGGCGAGTGAACGAATTTCTTTCACTAACACGTTAAATGATTCCGGCATACCAGCATCAATCTTGTGTTCGCCTTTGACGATGTTTTCATATACTTTAGTACGGCCAGTAACGTCATCAGACTTAACTGTTAACATTTCTTGCAAGGTATATGAAGCGCCATAAGCCTCTAATGCCCAAACCTCCATCTCACCAAAACGCTGACCACCAAATTGCGCCTTACCGCCTAATGGCTGTTGAGTAACCAGTGAGTAAGGACCTGTTGAACGTGCATGCATCTTGTCATCAACCAAGTGATGTAATTTCAATACGTGCATATAACCAACAGTTACAGGGCGCTCAAAAGCATCCCCCGTACGGCCATCAAACAGTTTTACTTGTGTTTTACCGGCAGAGAACTGTAATTGTTTAGTGCGTGCATCATCGTCTGGGAAAGCTAAATCTAACATTGCTTTAATATCAGACTCTGCTGCACCATCAAATACTGGCGTTGCAAATGGCACGCCGTCTTTAAGGTTTTTAGCAAGCTCTAACACTTCAGCATCAGTGAACGATTTAATATCTTCTTTTTTGCCCGTACTGTCATTGTAAATTTGTTCAAGGAACTTACGAATTTCAGCAACCTTCACTTCCGCTTGCAACATTTCATCAATGCGATGACCTAAGCCCTTCGCCGCCCAGCCTAAGTGAGTTTCTAAAATCTGGCCAATATTCATACGTGATGGAACGCCGAGCGGGTTCAACACGATGTCCATCGGCGTACCGTCTGCCATATGTGGCATATCTTCTACAGGACAGATTTTTGAAATAACCCCTTTGTTACCATGACGACCCGCCATCTTGTCACCAGGCTGAATGCGACGCTTAACAGCTAAATACACCTTAACCATTTTTTGTACACCCGCTGGCAATTCATCACCTTGCGTCAATTTACGTTTTTTCTCTTCAAACTTGCTATCAAAAGCAACGCGTGCTTGCGCCAAACTGTCTTTCAATTGCTCTAATTGACGCGCTGTTTCTTCGTCACTTAGGCGAATATCAAACCAGTCATAGCGACCAACTGAAGCTAAGTATTCTGCTGAAAGTGTGTCGCCTTTTTTCAGCTTATTAGGGCCGCCAGTAGCAACTTTACCTTCAATCAAGCGACGAATACGTCCAAAAGCATCATCTTCTACAATACGCATTTGATCGGCAAGGTCGGTTTTATAGTGCGCCAACTGGTCGTCAATAATTTGTTGTGCTCGTGAATCACGCTCAAGACCTTCGCGCGTAAATACTTGCACATCAATTACCGTTCCGCTCATACCTGAAGGAACGCGTAATGATGTATCTTTAACATCAGATGCTTTTTCACCGAAAATTGCACGTAGCAACTTCTCTTCTGGAGTCAGTTGCGTTTCACCTTTTGGCGTCACTTTACCAACTAATACATCGCCCGCCTCAACGTCTGCGCCAATATAAATAATACCAATTTCATCTAAGCGACCCAACATACGCTCGCTTAAGTTAGAAATATCTTGCGTAATTTCTTCGGCACCTAGTTTAGTATCACGCGCTACAACTGTTAACTCTTCAATATGAATTGAAGTATAACGATCATCTGATACCACTCGTTCTGAGATTAGGATTGAATCCTCATAGTTATAGCCATTCCAAGGCATAAAACCTACCAACATGTTTTGGCCTAACGCCAATTCGCCCATATCAGTTGATGCACCATCAGCAATGACATCACCACGTGATAACTTATCACCCACTCGTACTAATGGGCGTTGGTTAATATTGGTATTTTGATTAGAACGCGTATATTTAGTCAGGTTGTAAATATCAACACCAACTTCACCATCTTTAGCTTCATCATCGTTCACACGCACCACAATACGGCCTGAATCAACATAATCCACAACACCGCCACGTCGTGCTTGTACAGTTGTACCAGAGTCAACAGCTACCGTACGCTCAATCCCCGTACCTACCACCGCTTTTTCAGCGCGTAGACATGGCACTGCTTGACGCTGCATGTTAGCACCCATCAATGCGCGGTTTGCATCATCGTGCTCCAAGAATGGAATCAGTGATGCAGCTACAGATACAATTTGACCTGGTGCAACGTCCATATATTGCACACGATCAGGCTGAGTCATTGTAAATTCATTGTGATGACGAGAAGAAATCAAGTCTTCAACAAACATGTTTTTGGTATCTAAGTCAGTATTTGCTTGCGCAATCATGTATTGACTCTCTTCAATAGCTGAAAGATAGTCAATCGTGCTAGATACTTTATTACCTTCTACGCGGCGATATGGCGTTTCTAAGAAACCATATTCATTGGTACGCGCATACAAAGCAAGCGAGTTAATCAAACCAATGTTTGGACCTTCAGGTGTCTCAATTGGACACATGCGACCATAGTGAGTTGAATGTACATCGCGCACCTCAAAACCTGCTCGCTCACGCGTTAAACCACCTGGGCCTAATGCAGAAATACGGCGTTTATGGGTAATTTCAGATAATGGATTAGTTTGATCCATAAACTGTGACAATTGGCTAGAGCCAAAGAACTCACGAATAGCACTAGAAACTGGTTTTGCATTAATTAAATCATGTGGCATTAAGTTATCTGATTCCGCTTGACTCAAACGCTCTTTCACAGCGCGCTCTACACGTACCAAGCCTGTACGGAATTGGTTTTCAGCCAACTCTCCCACAGAGCGGATGCGACGATTTCCTAGGTGATCAATATCATCAATTTCACCACGGCCGTTGCGTAACTCTAACAACACGCCAATGACAGCAAGAATGTCATCATTTGAAAGGATGTAAGCACCTTCTGCACCACGTGCGCCTTTTTCTTCATAGAACTTACGCATCCAGTTTGATTGACGCTCTTCCGCTTTTACAGGGAATGCACGACGATTAAACTTCATACGACCAACACGTGATAAATCATAGCGATCTTCATTGAAGAATAAGCCATTAAACAAAGCTTCTACTGAATCTTCAGTTGGTGGCTCGCCTGGTCGCATCATCCGGTAAATTGCAACACGCGCACTATATTGATCAGGAATTTCATCTATACGTAAGGTTTGTGAAATGTAATCACCATGGTCTAAATCATTAGAATAAAGCGTGCTAATTTGATTCACATTAGCATCTATCAATTTTTCTAATAATGATTCAGTAATTTCATCATTGGCATTAGCAACCACTTCACCAGTTTCTTTATCGATAATGGTATTAGCCAGCGCACGACCTAAAATAAAATCTTGCGGCACAGCAATTTTGCTAACGCCCGCTTTTTCCATCTCACGAATATGCTTAACGGTAATACGCTTATCTTTGGCAACTAGCACTTCTCCGTCTTTAGCGACGATATCAAATTTTGCTACTTCACCACGTAAACGATCTGGCACTAAGGTAAACTCAACACCCTTAGTACTGATATTGAATGTATCGAAGTCGAAGAATGTACCAATAATTTGCTCTGGCGTATAACCTAGCGCCTTAAGCAAAATTGTAACTGGCATTTTACGGCGGCGATCGATACGGAAATACAAGTAATCTTTAGGGTCAAACTCAAAGTCTAACCATGAACCACGGTAAGGAATGATTCGTGCTGAGAATAACAATTTTCCAGAGCTATGTGTTTTTCCACGATCATGCTCGAAGAATACGCCTGGGCTACGATGCAATTGAGAAACAATCACGCGCTCAGTACCATTAATTACAAATGAGCCATTTTCAGTCATCAGAGGCAATTCGCCCATGTACACTTCTTGCTCTTTCACTTCCTTCACGGTTGGCTTAGAAGCCTCTTTATCCATGATGGTTAAACGCACTTTTACACGCAATGGTGCTGCAAAAGTTAAACCGCGCTGCTGACACTCTTTAACATCAAAAGGCTCTGCACCAAGTTGATAGCTTACATAATCTAAACGGGCATTGCCTGAGTGACTGATAATCGGAAAAACAGAAGCAAAAGTTGATTGCAACCCATCTTCAGTACGCTTATCAGCAGGTGTATCGGCTTGTAAAAAGGCCGCGTAAGATTCCAACTGCATTGCAAGTAAGTATGGAATTTCTTGAACACTTTCGCGCTTAGCGAAACTTTTACGAAGGCGTTTCTTTTCAGTGAAGGAATAGCTCATTGCATCTCCTAATATTTGAGGGCAGAAATTAAAGCACTTGTTTATACAAATAACCTATAAAACTTGAAAGCACTTTTATTTCTAACTTCATGTGTTAAAAATTTTAATAAAATTATGAAACTAGCTTACATTTTGTTACATTTATTGCGTCGCTATAAACGGCGAAGGCTGACGGTTACCCGTCAGCCTAGAACCATCAATTCACGAATGAATTATTTGATTTCGCCAGTTGCCCCAGCTTCAATCAATTTTTTCAATGCTGCGTCTGCATCTGCTTTATTAACGCCTTCTTTAATAGCTTTAGGTGCACCATCAACTAAGTCTTTAGCCTCTTTCAAACCTAATGCTGTTAATTCACGCACAGCCTTAATTACGCTAACTTTTTGTTCACCAGCAGTTAAAAGAATTACGCTGAATTCTGTTTGCTCAGCAGCAGCAGCTGGAGCTGCTCCGCCTGCAGATGCTGCAACTGCAACTGCTGCTGCAGACACGCCAAATTTCTCTTCGATTTCTTTAATGAATGCTGTTAAATCTAACACTGACATATTGCTTACTGCGTCTAAAATATCTTTATTTGAAATTGCCATTTGAATATTCCTTAAAATTTAATAATGTTGCTTTAATTAGCTATCTTGATGAATTAAGCTGCTTTAGCGTCACGAACTGCCGCAAGCGCACGTGCAAACTTGGTTGGCACTTCGTTGAGTGTACGTGCAAATTTAGCAAGCAACTCTTCACGACCTAATGTAGATGCCAATGCTTGAACACCTGCAACATCCATCACCTGATTTGGCATAGCGCCAGCTTTGATAACAAACTTGTCATTTGCTTTGGCAAAATTGTTCATTACTTTTGCCGCAGCCACTGGGTCTGCAGAAATACCAAATACCAACGGACCAACCATATTGTTTGCTAAAGCCGAAAATGGTGTACCGTCAATTGCACGACGTACTAGTGTATTTTTCAATACACGTAGATATACTCCAGCTTTTCGAGCCTCTGAACGCAATACAGTCATGTCTGACACGCCCATACCACGATACTCAGCAAGCACAATGGCTTGCGCCTGAGCAACTTGTGCGCTAACTTCTGCAACTACTGCTTTTTTCTCTGTAAGATTTAGACTCAAGGTCTTTTCTCCTTCCGTTAAAATCTCTGCTTTATCACTAAACCAGAATCTGCTTTTAGTATTAGTTAAAACACCAAAAACCATTTTACGGCGATCATTTACCAGGAGTAATTATTCCTGTTTAGGGATACGCCATCTGCGTAGGGTTTAGTCTATTTACAGCAGAGGTCAAAGTTACCAACCCTTTTTCACCCGCCTTAAACATACTGACATTAAGTCCTCACGGACACCTACGGTCTTTGATAACCACATTATTTTTTGCTGACTAGAGTCAACATAAAATAATGAGCCCAAAGCCCTTTGCTAATAGACCTAGCTAAGCTAGGGCCTATTATCATTCTTTCAATTAGGCGGTTAAACTCGCCTGATCAACACGTACGCCAGCACCCATAGTGCTAGATACTGATAATTTTTTAAGGTAAACACCTTTAGTAGCCGCTGGCTTTGCTTTATTCAAAGCATCCACTAGTGCGACCAAGTTACCTTGTAACTGCTCAATCGTGAAAGAAGCACGACCAATTGTGCAATGCACAATGCCACCTTTGTCTGTACGGTATTGCACTTGACCGGCTTTAGCATTTTTAACTGCTGTTGCTGCATCTGGCGTTACAGTACCTACTTTTGGATTAGGCATTAGGCCACGTGGGCCTAGAATTTGGCCTAGTGCACCTACAATACGCATCGCATCTGGTGTTGCAATCACGATATCAAAATCCATTACACCGGCTTTAACTTGCTCTGCTAAATCTTCAAAACCAACAACATCAGCACCTGCAGCTTTAGCTGCTTCTGCTTGTGCGCCTTGTGCAAACACGGCAACACGCGTTGTTTTACCAGTTCCGTTTGGCAACACCAAAGCGCCACGAACTAATTGGTCTGATTTACGTGCATCAATACCTAGATTGATAACAGCATCAACAGATTCATTAAACTTTGCTTTTGCATTTTCTTTAACCATAGTTAAACCTTCAACTACAGCATACAATTTGTTGCGATCTACTTTTGCGCGTAGCGCATCAATTCTTTTAGCCATGTTATACGCCCTCCACTTCAATACCCATACTACGGGCGCTACCGGCAATAGTACGTACCGCCGCATCCATATCTGCTGCAGAAAGATCTGCACGCTTGGTGTTTACAATCTCTTCAGCTTGCGCACGCGTAATTTTACCTACTTTATCAGTATGAGGACGTGGTGAACCTTTAGTAATGCCAGCCGCCTTTTTGATTAAAATAGTTGCTGGTGGCGACTTCATCACAAAGGTGAAACTCTTATCAGCAAACGCTGTAATCACCACTGGGATTGGCAATCCCGGCTCTACACCTTGCGTTGCGGCATTAAATGCCTTACAGAATTCCATGATATTCAAACCGCGTTGACCCAATGCTGGACCTACTGGTGGACTTGGGTTGGCTTTACCTGCAGGAATCTGCAGTTTAATGTAGCCTATGACTTTCTTTGCCATGCTATAACTCCTAATGTGGGTGCAAACGCTAAATAAAATTAGCTCCCCTGTTAATTTAACTAACGACTTCCATACTTACTACAAACCAAATAACAGCTTTAAACTTCTTTTTCTATCTGACTAAACTCTAACTCTACAGGTGTTGAACGTCCGAAAATAACGACAGATACACGCAATTTACTCTTCTCGTAATTAATATCTTCGACATTGCCTGAAAAGTCTTTAAATGGTCCATCAACAATCCGCACCGATTCACCTTTTTCAAAAGTGAGTTTTTGCGTAGGATTACTTTTACTCTCATCTATGCGCTGCAAGATGATATCGACTTCTTTATCTTTAATTGGCGTCGGTCTTTGTGCACTTCCACCAATAAAGGCCGTAACGCGTGGCGTACTTTTAACTAAATGCCAACTTTCATCAGTCATCGCCATTTGCACCAAAACATATCCTGGATACAATTTACGTTCCGATATTGTTTTTTGGCCAGCTTTCATTTCGATGACTTCTTCAATTGGCACCAAAATTTGACCAAACTGTTCTTGAAGGCCATTGCGAACAATGCGCTCTTCTAATCCTTTTTGAACAGACTTTTCAAAGCCAGAAAAGGCTTGTACCGCGTACCATTTCATACTCATTACGCGCTCCGTCCCATTAACCACTGCACCATATAAGCAAAGCCAATATCTACAACCGCCAAGAATGCCGCCATTATGACAACGAGCACAAAAACAACCAATGTTGTCTGCACAGTTTCTTTACGTGTTGGCCATACTACTTTACGCGCCTCTGCCACTGCCTCACCAAAAAATCCAAGTGATTGCTGGCCTATTGGCGTCGTCCAAATTACCATCATAGCTGCGCCTAATCCTGCAAGCACAGCAAGTATACGTAGAACCGTAGCCTTATCTGCCAACAGGTAAAACCCAGCGATTCCTGTAGCAAGTAGCAAAAATGCCACCAACAACTTAATTTTGTTGATCATAATTTACTTAATTAGCATTTACTTAAAATAGTGACTAAATTGATTAGCTGATTTATCTAAATTAACAATTTAGATAAATCTTCACTCCAAATTTGGCAGGCCAAGAGGGTTTCGAACCCCCAACCCTCGGTTTTGGAGACCGATACTCTACCAGTTGAGCTATTGGCCTGTCGTTTACAACTAAAATCTTTACAACACTAAACTTTAAATACAACAAGCTACGACTATAAATAGCGTAGCTTGATTATTACAATTAAATCTTATTCAATAATCTTAGCGACCACACCAGCACCCACAGTACGGCCACCTTCACGAATCGCAAAGCGTAAACCATCTTCCATCGCGATTGGTGCGATTAAAGTGACTGTGATTGATACGTTATCACCTGGCATCACCATTTCTGTACCTGCTGGCAATTCTACT
>CAILFU010000030.1 GCA_903833595.1 uncultured Pseudomonadota bacterium | reverse complement strand
TCTACAGAGATATATTGGTAATTGACCTTAGCACCACTTTCTAACTGATGTAATTTAGCGACATTAAGCGCTTTCTCTCCCAAGTCTATGCCGGTCACATCCGCACCTTTAAAATACATAGATTCTGACAAAATACCACCGCCACAGCCTACATCTAAGACACGCTTACCTTTTAGACCAGTAAGATTATCAATCCAATTTAATCTCACTGGATTGATTTCATGTAGCGGTCTAAACTCACTATTTTTATCCCACCATTTATGGGCAAGATTGCCAAACTTTTGCAATTCAGAATCGTCGGCATTTAGATGGATGTCAGCGTTCATTTTTTGTGTTGCTCCAATTTCAACAGTGATAGTTTTGGTTGCCATACATGGATAATTTCTTTTAATTCATTCGGCTCTATATTGGCATAAATACCATGGCTATAACGTAATTCTCCCGCCACCCAAGTATGGGTCACATGCTCGCGCCCACAGCAATAAATCAAATGTGAGATTGGATCGTAATACGGTGCTGTTGCGATATCATCTAATCTTACGGCTGTAAGGTCTGCTAACTTAGCCGCTTCAATTGAGCCAATTTTATGATCTAAACCCAAGGCTTTAGCCCCGTGAATGGTCGCCATTGCTAGCGCTTGATGCGCAGGTAAGACCGTAGCATCACCACTCACCCCTTTGGCTAATAAGGCTGCTAAACGCATTTCAGCAAACATATCTAAGCGGTTATTACTTGCCGCACCATCGGTGCCTAAAGCAACATTCACGCCTTTAGCTAACAGTTCCGTCACCGGTGCAATGCCACTAGCTAGCTTTAAATTAGAGCTCGGACAATGCGCGATATGACAACCGTATTCAGCCAACAATTCAATTTCATTTGCGAGTAAATGTACGCCGTGTGCCGCGACAAAGTTGGGGCCCAGCAAACCCAACTCCGCTAATCTTTGAATCGGTCGCAACCCATATTGGGCATCACTTTTTACTAGCTCATCTTGAGTTTCATGTAAGTGTGTATGTATACCAAGCCCCAATTGCTCGGCATAAGTAATCACTTTCTGCAAAGTTTGATTAGAGACTGTATAGGGCGCGTGTGGTGCTATCGATGAAGTAATCAGTGGGTTGTTACGCCATGAATCATGCGCATCAAAGCCTTTTTGTAAATAATCATCTGCATCATTGGCATAGGCTGAAGGGAAATCAATGACGAGTAGCCCTAAATTAGCGCGCATGCCTGCTTGAGTGGCTGCTGCTGCAGTAGCTTGCGGGTAAAAATACATGTCATTAAAACAAGTAATGCCGCCACTTAACATTTCAGCACAGGCTAATAATGAAGCATCTTGTACATATCGCTCAGAAACAACTGCATGCTCTGCCGGCCAAATATGTTGCTCCAGCCATGGCATAAGCGGAATATCATCAGCCAAACCACGCATTAAGCTCATCGCTGCATGCGTATGACAGTTAATTAAGCCTGGCATGAGCACATGGTTTTCTAAACAGACCAATGACGCAGCAATATATTTTTGCCTAGACGCTAGGGTGGGCAGTATATCGACGATGATGCCGTCCTGTACAACAACCGCGTGATTTTCTAGCACCGCCTGATTGCCGGCAACGGTTGCAACCCAGCGGGCTTCAATAACAAGATCCACATCGACAGGTGATTGAGATGATTGATTAGATTTAACCATAGTACTTATTTTACCAATAAAAAAGCCCCGCAATGCGGGGCTTTAGTTTTACTTGTTAAATTTAACTCAATTAATTACATCCTGTTTCACGTTGTTTCTCAGCTGAAATAACAACACGACGGTTAGGTTGTAAGCACTCAATTAATTTTTTAGATCCTTTAACGCCTTCACATGCAACCACTGGCTCTGATTCACCTTTACCAACAGCTTGTAAACGCCCAGCATCAACGCCTTGTGAAACCAAATAAGCTTTCACTTGGTTAGCGCGACGCTCAGATAATTTTTGATTGTATGCATCTGAACCTAAACGATCGGTATGCCCAGTCACCATAATTAGCTCAATATCAGCATTTGCTTTAATTTTAGCGGCCACTTCATCAAGAATTGGCTTGGCGCCTTCTTGTAATTTAGATTTATCAAATCCAAATAGTTTTTCAGCAGCAATCGTAACTGTTTCAAGACTTGGTTTGCATGCCTCAGCTACGGGCGCTGGTGCTGGTTCAGCTTCTGCCACAACTGGTGCTGCTGGCTCTACTGCAACTGGCGCTGCCTCTGGTGCTGGTTCTGCAGCAGGCATAGGCGTTGGCGCACCAAAACGGAAAATACCACCTAAATTCACTAAAGTATTACCTACCGTACCATTTGCATCAAATCCTGTAGCTTTAGTATTTGAACGCGTCCATTGCTGACGCACATCCGCTTGCAAACCAAAGCTATCATTAATGAGGTACTGTGCGCCCACTCCAATGTTAGCTAACCATGAAGTCTTACTTTTGTCTTGAATGGCAGGGATTGAATAGTCCACATTGTTATTCGCTACACCTAAACCCGTTAACAGAAATGGACGGAAGCTATCACGACTAAGCATATACAAAGCATCTACGCCTAAGGTGGTTTGCTTATAATGCCCACTTGCACCAACAATACCAGTATCTTCACTAGCGCGGTTATAGCCTAGACCTGTTTGGATATCCCACTTAGGGCTTAATTCTTTACCTAAACGAATAAAGGCACCACCGCCATTTTTCGCATCTAAATCGCTATCGGTGTGCATGTAGCTAGCACCTGGTACGGCATACCAAGCGCCACGATACATATCTTCAGCCGAAGCCGTGAATGCTACTAAGCCTAACGCTGCAGCAACGGCAATTTTAATTATATTTTCCTTCATTTGTCCTTGCTCCTCATTCATATACATTTTTAGCTTATTAAAAGATAAAATTTTAATAACTCAATAGTACTCACCACCAAGCCTTAATGCAACCTCTAGCAGGCGTTAATTGATACCTAATTAGACTTTTAGTTGTTTTTCCACCACAGTTTATATAATTTTACGTATGGCTTGTATCTTACTCACATCCAAACTCGATTCGCGCTGATGATTATTGCAAACCCCCCCTCTAAAACCTATATAGGTTGGGTTGAGCGCTTTAATCATCGCCACATGCTCTAGCTTTAAAGAACCCGCTAAGCCAAACTGCAAATGGCAACTCAATACTTTCTGTGCAAATGCCATACGCTGTTGTAATGAATAATAATCTAATAAAGTTAAGCCATTCTTTTTAGCGGTATCCAGCATCACACCCATAAAACCAGCCGCTTTAATTGATTCAATGAGATGTTCTGGATAGCTATTTTCTGCAAACAATACCGCCATCAGCTTTGTGCCGTCTTGCGTTAATGTTGCCAAGGCATCTAAACATGGCTGATACTGATCGGTTTCAAAAAAACCAATTTTGATAATATCAACGCCTGTGGCTGTTAAATTAAGCACATGCTCAAGCAATAACTGTGGCTGCATCGGTAAATCACCTATCGTTGCACTGGTGATTTTTTCACTTACGTCTTTTTTATTATGTACAAAACTAACGATTAATTTTATTTCGTCGATTGGCAAAGCGCCTAAGGCACCGGCACTAGGATCTTTTAAATCTATGATGTCCGCACCATTCTCTAATGCAAAGCTTGCTTCTTCAATACTGGTAACGCTAATGAGCAGCTGCGTCTTGATGATAGGCATGATGGGCG
The DNA here is from genome assembly GCA_903833595.1 of uncultured Pseudomonadota bacterium. Lineage (GTDB taxonomy): Bacteria > Pseudomonadota > Gammaproteobacteria > Burkholderiales > Methylophilaceae > Methylotenera. The sequence goes on along the minus strand of CAILFU010000030.1, from coordinate 20,480 downwards.
AATTCATGCAAAATTCTCCCCTGCTTGCTCCGCATAATAATTTTCTACTTTTTCAGTCAGCCAGCGCCACGCCTGCAACTCTCGCTCACCCGCTGTTTTATCAATTGCTATCTGTAAGTAACTAATTTCAGAGAGTACTTTATCTTTTGTCAATAAATGCAAGCGGCTAGCAAGTACTGCCAACTCGATGACTGCAGCTTGCGCACGATTAAACCCTTTAAATGGTTGATGCTGCACTTCATGCAACACCTCCATGTGTAATTGAGGTCGCAATACATCATCGACGACTTTAGCTAAACGTAATTCTTGATGTAGCAATGTGTCGACCAACCGATATCCTATGATTTTTTCAGCGTATACCAGCGACCATGCTTGTCGCCTTGTGAGGGCGCCAGCGAATACACGCACATCATCCGTAATGTTCAATACTGCATGATTAGTTGCAAGTATGTTCTCTAGCGTAACAGAAGGTTTATAAGGCGAAATGACCGCCAAGCCCGCTTGAATTTGGACGCCAAATGGTGCCACATGTGCATCGCCATGGCTGTTTACAGAACTAATAATAATTTCATAAATCATGATTTAAGTTTTCTTAACCACACCCTTGCGCGCTGCAATGGAAGCCTCACGGTGAGCAGTTTTACCTACCAATTGCTGCGGCAAGCTATTCACACCCCAATCAAGTGCTTGATCTTGCACATAGCGTTTTTTAAGCTGCCAAGCAATTTGCGCTCGTGCTAGCTCCACGCCTAAATAAAAAGCATGCGATGCATCATTATCGACATTGAGTTTAGGGTAAAGCTCAAAAGGGTCAGTCGCTTCATATCGTCCATCACGATTGTAAATATGCAGGCCTTGTTCGCTGATTTGAATACGAAAGCTTGGATCTTTCACCATGGCAGCAATTTCTTTAATCTCATCAACACTATAAGTAAATGGCCTTCTGTCGTGTATGCCTAACAAACCATTACTATAACCCCGCGGCAACCTATCATCTTTTTTAGCGGAAAACATGACTCGCCTTGCTACGTCTGCTTCAGCAATCGCATTAATCGCATGCGGGCTCACAGAAGTCGCTAACACAGCATTAATGTCAAGTTCACTTATCATGCCAAACAGTAGCGCGTTGATACCAGTAGTATCAGCATCCGTGAGCTCAGTAAGATTACCTATGCCCATCATGATCTGAATGTCAGGGTATTTTTTACGTAACTTTTGATAGCGCACAATCGAGTTTGCTAAACCAAAGTGAATAGGATCTAAAATGGCATCGGCAATGAAAGGCTTACCAAGCTTTAAGCAAGCCTCAATAGCCCGATAAAGCGAAGGCATGTGATGCGGCTTGGCCGGAATGAGAATAGGCGTGGCCGAAACCTCACTTGCAATCCATAACGTTTCTTCAGTGAGACTGAGTAAGAAATCTGCACCTGCGTGGCCTGCGGTGAGCAAATCATCGATGCTAAGTGAATCTACACTTACTTTAAAATTCAATGCTTTGAGCGCCTTAACCACATCTTGCAAATGTGGAAATGGGACGGCAGGCAAGCAACCCAAATCAATCACATTAGCACCTTGCGCCTGATATTGTTGCGCTTTTTTAATGATGCCGGCAATGCTTAAATAAGGCGCATCAACAATTTCAGCAAAAATCTGTACGCTATACTGGCTTAAATCTGGCGTCGTACCCATCTGCCCAAAGTACTGCGGCAAATCTTTTAAATCTGCCGGACCACGTTCAACTGGCACGCCGTATTGTGTCGCTAATTGGGAGATATCCCCCAAACAGAGTCCAGGCAAAATCACTTTATCCGCATCGCCCGTTTCTTTAATGCGGTTAGCAATTAAATCGGGGGTCATGAGGGCGGCAACAGACACGCCTATTTGCTGAACGCGATATTTGAATGGTGGCACTTTAGGATTGTTCTGAACTTCGGCTAATACTTTATTCAAGCTTTTTTCGGCCAATTTACCTGTTAAAAAAAGTAAATTTTCAGGTTGCATCGTTTATCTTTAACAACCAATTTCATTTAAACGAATATGAATCGCTTCTGACAATGCAGCAATATCCGCCACGACTTTTGTTGCCTCAAATTCAGCTAACTTTGCCACATTAGCTAAATCAATTTGACGCGGATATACCTTAACCATGTTACTTCGAGGTGCTTCAGATTCAAGCTCAGGCGCGGTATCACAAGCAAAAACAATACTTGGAACCAGAGTTTTACCTGCTTGCGCATAAAGGTTAGTGACTAATGAATCTGAAAACCCATAAGCCATCTTCGCAATGGTATTTGAAGTGGCAGGCGCTACCACCAGTGTGTGATATTTGCCTTGGTAAAACAACTCAACAGGCACGCTACTAGCTGTTTTATCTTGATATACACGGTGATTAGTCGCATTGAGCATCGCTTGAAAACCATACTGCGTAATAATTTCAGCTGCGGCTTTGCTTAAAAAAACATCCACATTTTCAAGCGTGCTGAGTATGTCTAGCGACTCTCGTAGGCAGTGCCCAGAACCTGATATTGCCCAAGCTAAGCGCTGCATTTGCATGGCCTAATATTTTTAAGCGAAAGGATGTTCAATCACAATGGTTTCTTCGCGTTCAGGCCCTGTAGAAACAATCGCAACGGGTACGCCGCACAAGGCTTCTAAACGCTTGAGGTAGTTTTGTGCATTTTTAGGCAAACCATCCCATGTTTTTACACCAAAAGTACTTTCTGACCAACCCGGCACCGTTTCGTAAATAGCTTTACAACCCGCTACATCGTCTGCACCGATTGGCAACAAATCTATTTTCTTACCGTCCAACTCATATCCAGTACAAATATTGAGTTCTTTAATACCATCTAACACATCTAACTTAGTGATACATAAGCCTGTTAGCCCGTTAATCATAGCAGAGCGACGCAGTGCAGCAGCATCAAACCAGCCGCAGCGACGTTTACGTTTAGTCACTGTGCCTATTTCCTGGCCTTTGGTAGACATTTGGTAACCTGGCACACCCTGCGTTTCAATATCTAGTTCACTAGGGAAAGGACCACCGCCAACTCTGGTCGTGTAGGCCTTAGTAATACCCAACACGTAATGCAACATATTAGCGCCAACACCAGTGCCCGCTGAAGCTTGACCTGCGATACAGTTACTTGAAGTGACATAAGGATAAGTGCCGTGATCGATATCTAGCAAGGTGCCTTGTGCACCTTCAAATAGCAAGTTATCCCCACGTGCATTTGCTGCATAAAGATCAGCAGAAATATCACTGATCATTGGCTTTAAGGCAATAGCATGTTGCATGCTGGCATCATATTGCTGATTAAAGTTAACCGCTTGTGCACCTAAATAATTGGTTAACACAAAGTTATGGTAATCCATCACTTCACGTAATTTTTCGGAGAATCTTTCAGGATAAAATAAATCATAAACACGTAAAGCACGGCGTGCGACTTTATCCTCGTAAGTCGGGCCTATACCTTTACCAGTCGTGCCGATTTTTTTATCTGCACTACGTTTAGCTTCACGCGCCACATCTACCGCTACATGGTGGCTTAAAATAAGCGGGCAACCTGAGCTCACTTTTAGGCGACTTTTAACTTCTAAGCCATCTTTCTCAAGGGCGGCAATTTCACCTAATAAATGGCCTGCATCTAACACTACGCCATTGCCGATGTAACAATTAATACCAGAACGAACGATGCCAGAAGGGACTAAATTAAGTTTATAGACTTTCTGAGCATCACCTTGCCCAACTACGAGCGTATGGCCAGCATTATGCCCGCCCTGAAAGCGCACCACGCCTTGAGCATGGTCAGTGAGCCAATCGACTATTTTCCCTTTACCTTCATCGCCCCATTGCGTCCCGATGACAACTACATTTTTTGCTACATTGTTTGACATAACGTTAACTTTATAATTTTAGTGTTAAATATTGTATTTATTTTGCGACTTTATCAATGGCCACCACATGCCAACCAGAGTTGTAATGTGCCAATTTTCTATCACAATTTAATTCTTCTAGGTTCGATTCAAATCCTGCTAGTTCTTGAATGACAATATGGCCTTCAGCTCTTAAGCTATCAATTTTAAAAGATAAGGTTTGATCATCATTTTCTGGAGCAAAGATTGCCATTGCTGATTTTGCAGGCGACATAGCGGTCACTAAGCCACGCAAATCTAGACTAAAGCCGGTAGCAGGACGAGCACGACCAAATGCTTGACCCACTTCATCATATCGACCACCTAAAGCTAAAGGGCCTTTATAACCTTGCGCATAAGTCGCAAAGACAATGCCGCTATGGTAGTGATAGCCACGTAATTCACTTAAATCGAAACTGACCGTAACATCCAGATCGTTTAATGCATTACTTACCTGAGTTAAGCTAGCCAATGCTTCTTGTATGGCTGGAATTGCCGGCAATAATTTAGCCGCTTTTAGCAGAATAGTTTTATCGCCATTGAGCTCAGTTAAACGCAACAAAGCTTCACGCGTTGTTTTATCTAGATGTTGTGACAACACAGTAAGACTGGATTGATCTTTACTTTGCAGTGCTACATATAAATCTTGCTCAAGTTGAGCCGGAATAGCACTCGCTTCAATCAAGCTACCAAATATATTCACGTGACTAAAATCGATATGTAATTGACTAATACCTACGGCTTGCAGGGCTTTAATAAGCAGACGTTGAATTTCAATATCACTTGCCACACCGGCATGACCGTATAACTCAGCGCCTAACTGTACAGGCTCTCGAGTGAGCGCTAGTCCATCTGGCTTAGTACGTAGCACACTGCCGGCATAACATAATCGGGTAATGCCTTGATGGTTTAACAAGTGCGCATCAATACGCGCGACCTGCGGCGTCATATCTGCACGGACACCCATCAAGCGCCCCGTCAATTGATCTACCACTTTAAATGTGGCTAAATCTAAATCGTGTCCAACACCCGTTATCAATGATTCCATATACTCCAACATAGGAGGAATCACATATTGGTAGCCATGCACCCTAAATAAATCTAATAAAGTACGACGCAAACACTCAATGCGCGCCGCTTCTGCGGGTAACACGTCTTCAATATATTCTGGGAGTAGCCAATTACGCATGTTATCTCAACTTAAATCTATTATTTACTTAACAAAATCAACATAATACCGCCGATGACGGATAGTAAACCCACAAATCTTAACTGCCCATCATTAAATGCAATCATCCGCTTAAATGTGTCACGCCAAGTTTTCGGCAATAATAAGGGCATCAAACCTTCTAGCACCATCATCAAGCCTAACGCCGTAAATAAGGTGTAATTCACTTTATTTTTTAGCTGGGCTACGCATATATTTAAAGAAATCTGAGCTAGGATCTAGCACCATGACATCACTCTTACTTTTAAAGCTGTTTTTGTAGGCTTCCGTACTTCTGTAAAATGCGTAAAACTCAGGATTTTTACCATATGACTGGTTATAAATTGCCGCTGCGGCTGCATCACCTTCACCTTTAGCTTTTTGTGCATCGCGATAAGCTTCAGCGATAATCACTTCTCGCTGCTTGTCTGCATCAGCCCGAATTTTTTCTGAAGCGGCAGAACCTTCTGAGCGCAGTTGATTGGCAAGACGTTTACGCTCAGCAATCATACGATCAAAAACAGACTTGCTAATTTCTTCAGCATAATCTACCCGTTTTAAACGTACATCAACCACCTGGATACCAATTTGACGCGCTTCCATATCAGCTCTTTTGCGTAAATTATCCATAATGGTAGCGCGCTCACCTGCAATCACATCGTGCACAGTACGTTTACCAAATTCTGCACGTAAGCCGGCATTCACCACTTTTGAAAGCCTATCTTCTGCGGCTGCTTCACCACCATCTTTAATCGAAACATAATATTTAGCAGGATCAATGATGCGCCACTTCACAAAAGAATCGACCATCATATATTTATTTTCACTGGTAATAAATTTGGCAGGCTGCTCCCAATCCAGCGTAAGAATACGATTGTCAAAGTATTTTAAATTGTCAACGATAGGCATTTTAAAATGTATACCTGGCTCTTTTTTCACTGCAATAATTTCACCCAAGCGCTGCACTACGACAAACTGCGTTTGATCTACAGTAAAGGCCGAGGTTGTAAACAATAAGATTGCAACGATTGTAGCAACAAGAATATTCGTTAAATTTTTCATCGCTACTCCTTACCTACTTTCTCTGTCACGGCTACGAAAAGCCTCACGTGTACGATCCGTTGATGCGGATGGCTCTGGCACAACTGCTGTCTGAGGGTTAAGTGACTGTACAGATTGTGATTGCTGAGCCGCAGTATTGCCTGTAGCGCCAATTAACTTATCAAGTGGTAAATACAACATGTTATTTCCTGCCTTTTGGTCAACCAAGACTTTACTCACACTAGACAAAATTTGTTCCTGCGCATCTAAAAATATACGTTGGCGAGTGACTGCTGGCGCATTGTTGTACTGCACTAATATTTGGTCAAAACGACTGGCATTACCTTTAGCTTCACTTTCAATTTTCAACTTATAACCTGCAGACTCCGCAAGCAACCTTGATGCCGTACCGCGTGCTTTTGGTATTACATCATTCGCGTAGGCTTGACCTTCATTAATCTGACGTTGATTATCTTGGTTAGCTCGGTTGACGTCTTCAAAAGCTTCTTGCACTTGCTCTGGTGGTTGCGCACTTTGCAACGAAACACTAGTAATATTCACGCCCGTTTTATAGCTATCCAAAATAATTTGCATACGTTCAGAGGTATCAGCTAACCCTTTTTGTAGCAAATCATCTAGCTTACTTTTACCTACCACTTCACGAATCGCACTCTCTGCCGCAGACATAACGGCTTGATCAGTAGATCGGTTGTTAAATAAATAGTCTTTTGCATTCTTAAGGTTGTACTGAACTGCAAATTGCAAATCAATAATATTTTCGTCCGCTGTTAACATCAGCGCTTCTTTTGGCTGTTTCACTTTACTGCCACTACCTTCACCCGCACTTCTATAACCCACTTCCAGTCTACGCACTTGCTCCATATTGACCACGTCAGCAGACTCTAAAGGGTAAGGTAAATGCCAGCGTGGGCCAGGCTCGCTGGTTTCTACATAGTTACCAAAGCGTTTAACAACACCTAACGAACCTTGATCAACGATGTAAAATCCTGTCGCCACCCAAACTAAAGTAATGACAGCAATAATAGGAAGAATAGGGAAATTAACATCGCCACCATTCGACGACCGAGGTTGATTATTCGAGGGGCGATTAGGCGGAGTGCCTCCAGCCTTGCCAAATAAGGTATTAATTTTTCTACTTAAATCACGCATGACCTGATCTAAATCCGGCGGACCTTCATTATTGCCCTGTAACCATCCAGGAAATTTAATCATTTAAAACTCCAATAAATCAATCAGTAATCTTTTTTGCGTCAATCGTCACAAAAATTTGATTGCACCTTCAAAATTACCCGAAGATAATTTCTAGGCAAATTCACTATACGGCCTACATTTACGCATAAGCACTTTCTTCCGTGCTCATCTTTTGTAAATACTGACTATGCTCTGCCATAGCCATTCTTAATAAATCCATTCCCTCACCTGTTTTAGCGGAGGCGTGTAGGGTTGTAATTCTACCATATTCATCACGGCTAACAGAGGGGGCTAATCCCACTCGATCAATCTGATTATGCACCAAAATTTGTGGCACATTAGCAGCGCCAATCTCCAATAACACCTTGTTTACCTGTGCAATCTGCTCATCTCGATTAGTGCTTGCAGTATCCACAATATGCAATAACAAATCCGCCTGCACCGCTTCTTCTAAAGTCGCACTAAAGGCTTCAACTAGGGCATGTGGTAAGTGTTTAATAAAACCAACCGTATCCGAAAGCACCACGGATCCACAGTCAGCAATAAAAATTTTATGCGTTGTCGTATCTAACGTGGCAAATAGCTGATCAGCCACATAAATATCAGCCTTGGTTAATCGGTTAAATACCGTTGACTTTCCTGCATTGGTATAACCCACTAACGATACTGTCATAACATTTGAACGCTTACGTGCTCGACGCTGCATGCCACGCTGCGCCTTAAGCTTAATCAACTTCTCGCGCAATTGTTTAACGCGAACACGTAACATTCGGCGATCTAGTTCTAACTGGGTTTCACCTGGGCCACCACGTACACCAATACCACCTTTTTGCCGCTCTAAGTGTGTCCAACCTCTTACCAAGCGCGTGGACAGATGCTCCAACTGCGCCAATTCAACTTGTAACTTACCTTCATGACTCTGTGCGCGCTGACTAAATATATCAAGAATCAAACCCGTTCTATCCACCACACGCGCTTGTAGCAAGCGTTCTAAATTGCGTTGTTGTGAAGGGGAAAGGTCGTGATTAAATACCGCAATATTAGACTCACTGGCTTGCATCATTTGTGACAGCTCATCGGCTTTACCACTGCCGATATAATGCTTTGCATCAGGGCTTGATCGCTTAGCTTCAACCGTACCGCGTATAGACAAGCCAGCACTGATGCTCAGTTGCCGAAGCTCATGTAAGCTTTCTTCGTAATCATTATCACCGAAATCAATGCTCACCATGATGGCAGCATCGCCGCCACTTGGTCTTTCAAACAAGTCTTTCAACGCTTATTTGACCAACGACTTACTCATCGCCTTCAGGCAAGGCAATTGTGACCATGCGAGCTGGAACAATGGTTGAAATGGCATGCTTATAGACCATTTGGGTGACCGTATTTTTAAGTAAGATCACGTACTGATCGAAAGAATCAACTTGACCCTGCAGTTTAATACCATTGACGAGATAGATTGATACAGCGACGTGTTCTTTGCGTAAGGCGTTAAGAAATGGGTCTTGTAACATTTGCCCTTTTTGATTCATGATTTCTCCTATTGTTTGGAGTTAAATAAATATTGCATAGCATCAGCCACATTGCTGATGTTACTCCAGTTAAGATTAAGAACAATGCAATTCGTTCTATTTTTCAATTCAATTATTCAAGTGCTCATTTAATATGGGGTAGATGTCAGTAATTTCAATCACCTATCTACAATTAACCTCTACTTTAAAGCCAACTCAATTCGAGCTAACACTTCATTTTTACCTAACAAAGCCATGACCTGGTCTATGCTAGGAGATTGGGCAATACCTGTCAAAATGACGCGTAGTGGCATTGCCACTTTAGGAAACTTAAGGCCATTCATGGTGACAGCAGACTCAATCTCATGATGAATTGCTTCAGTTTGCCAATCAACATTTCTTAATGCCTCAGCTAGCGCTGCAATGATAAGTTTAATATCGGTTGTTAAGTGCTTTTCTTCGGCAACCGGATCCATGATAGGGCGCTGATAAAAGTAAGCGATGCTAGCTGCCAATTCATTTAGCGTATTAGCGCGCTCTTTATATAAATTAATGGCTGCTGACAAACTGACTCGTTCACTTACATCAACATTTAATTGATTAAGTCGCTTGGTAATATCAGCAACAAGATATTCAAGATCCGCTTGCTTAATATAATGGGCGTTTAACCAATTTAGCTTTTCAGTATTGAACTGGGCAGCGGAAGGTGTGATGTGATCCAAATCAAACCATTGAGCAAATTGTTGTTTACTAAATACCTCTTCATCACCATGACTCCAGCCTAAACGCGCTAAATAATTAATCACAGCTTCTGGCAAATAACCATCATCATCATATTGCATAACGCTCACAGCGCCATGGCGCTTAGAAAGCTTTTGCCCATCACTACCCAAAATCATCGATAAATGAGCGTACTGTGGCACTTTAATAGTTGCATCTATCTCAGCCAAAGCCTTAAGCATATTAATCTGACGCGGTGTATTATTCACATGATCATCACCCCGTATTACCTGCGTAATGCCCATGTCACTATCATCCACGACCACGCAAAAGTTATACGTTGGTGTACCGTCAGCACGCGCAACAATCAAATCATCAAGCTCACTATTGGCAATTTCAATACGTCCTTTGACTAAATCATTCCAAGCCACTACGCCCTCTTGTGGGTTTTTAAATCGAATCGCCGGTAAAATGTCTTGCGGTGGCGTGGGTAGCAATTTACCTGTTTCTGGGCGCCACTTGCCATCGTAGCGAGGCTTTAATTTATTAGCCATTTGGTACTCACGCAATGCGTCAAGCTCATCCTTGCTGCTATAACAATAATAGGCACTTCCTGCATCCAACATCGTTTGAATCACTTGTTTATAGCGATCCATTCTTTGCATTTGATAAAAAGGCCCTTCGTCATAATCTAAACCTAACCATTGCATACCATCTAATATGGCTTGTACTGCCTCTGGGGTACTTCGTGCAACATCGGTATCTTCAATACGAAGAATGAAATCACCCCCATGTTTTTTAGCGAAAGCCCAAGAAAATAAAGCGGTGCGCGCACCGCCAATGTGAAGAAAACCTGTGGGGCTAGGGGCAAAACGAGTACGAACAGTCATATTAAACAGGAATAAATAGTAATTACGATGGACCTATTTTAACATGGCTCAGGACATAGCTCTAAAGTTATCACGCCTATATCCATAGATAAGATTAACCCTAGAGGGTTGAGATTCTGTCGCTAGCAATCAACTTGCAGACTGATATTTTTTAGCAATCGCCACAAAATCGTCAAAGTGTCGAATAAAGACATCTGTCATATCCGGATCGAAGTGCTTACCGCGTCCAGCAGCGATAATCTCTCTCGCCTCAGCATTAGACATCGCCGGCTTATAAACCCGAGCGTTTATCAGTGCATCAAACACGTCAGCAAGCGCCATCAAGCGAGCGGACAAAGGAATAGCATCCCCTGCAAGACCATCCGGATACCCACTGCCATCCCATTTTTCATGGTGCCAATGGGCAATTTCCTGAGCTAAGATCAACAATCGTAGAGGTGGGTTGCCATGCGCTACCTTCTCTATGGCTTGACTACCAAGCACAGCATGGGTTTTCATGATAATCCACTCTTCCGGCGTAAGCTTACCAGGTTTAAGCAAAATATCGTCCGATATACCAATCTTACCAATATCATGCAATGGCGCGGATTGAGCTAGCAAGTCTATTGTTTCGTTAGTTAAACTAGTGGCGAAACGTGGGTGCTCACGCAAACATCTAGCCAAATGCCCCACGTACTCTGAGGTGCGCAGAATATGATTGTTCGTTTCTGGGTCACTCAATTCGGCCAAGTGCGCTAATGCTCTAATCGCAATTTGCTGAGTCAAATTACTTTCAGTCATGCGACGAGCGACTTCAGCTTCTAGTAAGGTACTCATATTTTCACGCACTTGTTTGGCCTCAATTTGCGCACGGACCTTAGCCATTAACAAGGCTGGTTCGATAGATTTTCTAATATAATCAACGGCGCCAAGCTGCAAAGCAGACTCGCGCTCTTCTTCGTCAGCCTGCTCAGTGAGCAACACTATGGGAATATCTCTTGTTTCAGAATTTCTACGCAAACGTACTAGTACTGCATAACCATCCATATCAGGCATCGTCATATCGAGCAAAATTAAATCTGGAGCGGGTTCTTTACTAGCGATGAGCAAGCCAACTTCGCCAGAAGTCGCTGTTAATATCCGATATTGTGTGCGTAGTGGCCCACTGATTAAATGAAGGCTTTCAACCGAGTCGTCGATAATTAAGATAGTGGCAAGATCAGTCATTTATAAAAGACAAAGCAATAATTGTGATGAGTTTATTTTAACATGACTCGAGACTTAGCTCTCAAGTTATCAATGTCACAGGTCGGAATGCCAACCTCCGCCCAATGCCTTAAATAGCTCCACCGTAGCGAATAGTCTCGATTGACGGCTTTGAACAAAAGCTAGGGCAGCTTCGTTATACGCACGCTGCGAGTCTAATACCTCTAAATAAGCAGAGTAGCCTGATTGATAACGATTTTTTGATATTTCTAACGCTTTTTTAGCTGCGACCCGGCTTTCATTTAGCGCAAATTCACGTTCGGTACTTTGCCTAACATTAACCAAAGCATCATTCACTTCTCTAAAAGCATTTTGAATCGCGCTTTCATAGCTAGCCAACGCTTGCTTTTGTTGAGCACTTGCTTGCTCAACTTGAGCACCGGTCTTGCCTGAATCAAAAATAGGTAGATGTAAGCTCAAGCCACCGGTCCAGATGCGTGCTGCAGATTTTAGTATATTACTCAACTCTAGGCTTTCACCCCCTAATGCAGCAGTAAGTGAAATGGTTGGGTAAAGCGCTGCTTTAGCAACACCAATATTAGCATTAGCAGATACCAACTGCTGCTCTGCTTGACGGACATCTGGCCGCGCTTCAAGCAAGCTTGAAGGTAAGCCGGCTGGCGGCGTTGGGGGAATCGGTAAAGATTCAATCTCAGCTGCCATTAATTTTAAATCTAAAGTGCCAGTTAACACGGCTAATTGGTGCAGAGTAAGCGCTCTTAATTTAATAAATTCCGCTAGCTGCGCTCTTAAATTTGCACTAGCCACTTCGGCCTGATACACATCCAATGCTGATACAACACCGCCTTCTAGGCGGCGCTTGGTCAATGCCAAACTATCATCTCGGCTTTTTAAGTTGTCTTGGCTAATGACAATTTGTGAATCTAAACTACGCAATAACAAATAATTATTTGCTACCAAGCCTGATAGCGACAAAGCCACCGTATCTTTTGCATAAATACTGGATAAAGTCTGCGCACGAGCTGACTCTTTAGCTCTACGCAATTTTCCCCAAAAATCTATTTCAAAAGACGTACCTAGCTGAGCAATGTAATTATTACGTGGGTTATTACCAAAGACCGGGAAAGCGCCTGCTCCAGTCACGCGTGATCGGGCCGCTCTGGTATCTAAATTTAGCGTTGGGAAAGTTTCTGCCCCCACTTCACGCATTGCAGCATCAGCTTCTTCTATACGAGCAACGGCAAGCTTAATATCTGTATTATTTTGCTGCGCCATCGCGACCAAATCATTCAGCGTTTTATCTTGATATAACGTCCACCAAGTATTGGCAATACTACTAGTTATTTTATTGTCAGCAGCTTCTTCACTAAATTGTGTTGGCATCGCCACAGCAGGTCGCTGATAATCTGGGCCCAAAGATTTACATCCTGAAAAAAGCAGGAGTATTAAAACCAGTGCAATACGCTTAGTGGTGTTGAAATTCGAATGTAACCTCACGGCGTTTCCTTTGCATTTATTTCCGTTTCCAACTGCCCATGATGTCTAACATGCTTACCTGTTAGCCAAGTAAAGAATAGTGGGATAAATATAGTAGCGACAAAAGTCGCTAACAGCATCCCACCGAACACACCAGTGCCCATTGACCGGCGCGCTGCCGCGCCTGCACCAGATGCAACCACTAATGGCAGAATGCCTAATACAAATGCCATGGACGTCATGACAATAGGCCTGAATCTTAATCGTGCAGCCTCTAGCGCTGCCTCTGCCACTGGCATGCCCTGTTCCATTTTTTGGCTAGCAAATTCTACAATTAAAATTGCATTTTTAGCTGCCAAACCTATCAACGTAATCAAGCCAATTTGAAAGTAAATGTCGTTCGGCATACCCCGTAATAAAACTGCCAAGAAAGCGCCCGCTAGCGCAAACGGCACCGCCATAATGACTGCAAGCGGCAATGCCCAAGTTTCAAACTGTGCCGCTAAAATTAAAAACACCATAATAATGGCAAAACCAAAGGCGAACATGGCAGCTGAACCCGTGCGCTTTTCTTGATAAGCTTGTGCTGTCCAAGCAATTTGATAGCCATCCGGCAAATTGGCTTGGGCAACACGCTCAACCGCCTTGATGGCATCGCCAGAACTGATGCCAGGCGCACCACTACCAAACACTTTAGCTGAAAGTAAACCGTTGTAACGCTCTAATTGCTCAGCACCCACCATGTTGCTCACTTTACTTAAAGCGGATAGCGGAATCATATTGCCGTTAGGTGCCAAACTATTAGGTTGACTACGTACATAGACTTTTCCTAAGTCTTCCGGCTTCATTCTAAATTGTGGCTCCGCTTGCAACTGAACTCGATAAGTACGTCCATTTTTATTAAAATCATTAACATAGAAAGAACCCATGGTACTTTGTAGCGTCGTATAAATATCTGATATTTTCACGCCCTGAGAAATGGCTTTAGCCTCATCCACCTCAATCATTAACTGTGGCACAGTGGGACGGAAAAATGTTTTGGGCGGCGTCAGTGAAGGGTCTTTACTCATAGCATCCATTAAGTTATTCATGACTGCCGCAAGTTTAATAGGGTCAGTATCACGTTGACTTTGCACGTACACTTCAAAGCCTGCCGCAGTACCTAAGCCACGAATCGCGGGCGGATTTACCGCAAAGGCTAAACCATCAGGTTGACTCATACCAATCCCAAAAAGCTTACCCACAATTTGATCTGCCGAAGTCTCACGTAAACTCCAGTCTTTTAAACGCACAAACATAGTCGCGGCGTTAGTTTTGTTGGCGCCTGTTAGCAACTCCAAGCCATTCACGGCAAATTCATGAGCGACTGCAGGATCTTTCGCAATACCTGCGCGTATATTTTCTGTAGTTTTCGTCGTGCGACTTAAAGTAGCTCCATCAGGCATAACAACTATCGTCACCACATAACCCTGATCTTCTGCCGGCACAAAACTACCTGGCACCTTCATGAACAAGAACAGACACGCAAGCAAAATGCCAGAAAAGGCCAGTCCACCGATAATTTTATGTTTAAGCGTTAACGCTACGGTATTGGTATAAAAATGCGAGAATCGACCAAAGCCCTTATTAAACACTTTGAAAAACCTGTTTTCATGGTGTGTTTTTTGCAAAATCATGGCACAAAGTGCCGGGGTTAAGGTTAAAGCCACAACACCAGAAATCACTACCGCAATAGCGACCGTCACGGCAAATTGGCGATAAAGCTCACCAGCAATGCCCCCTTGAAAAGCCACAGGGACAAATACGGCACATAACACCAAAACAATTGCTACAACGGCCGCAGAGACTTGGTGAATAGATTTAATAGCTGCCGGTAACGGTGCCAGATTTTCTTCTCGCATTAATCGTTCGGTATTTTCCAGTACCACAATCGCATCATCCACCACAATACCAATCGCCAAAATCATAGCAAACAGCGTTAGCAAGTTAATCGAGAAGCCAAATAAGTACAAACCGGCAAAAGTACCAATTAACGAAATCGGCACCGCGATAATTGGAATAAGCGTAGCACGCCAACTCTGTAAAAATAAAAAGACGACCAACACCACCAATACCAAGGCCTCAGCAAATGTCTTGAACACTTCTTTGATAGTCGCTTTAACGAAATCACTGGTATCGTATGGAATGGTATAAGTCATGCCTACTGGGAAGCGTACTTTGAGTTCTTCAATTTTGGCCTTAATGCCTTTTGCCGTATCAAGCGCGTTAGCACCGGTTTGTAAAAAGATAGGAATCGCCACCCCTGCTTGACCATCTAATGCTGAAGTCACGTTATAGCTTTGTGCGCCTAATTCAATACGTGCAACATCTTTTAGATAAAGCAAACCTCTCGCCCCATCAGCCCTAATAATGATGTTGCCAAATTGCGCAGGATCCAGCAAACGGCCTTTTGCCGTGACGGTGTAGACTAGTTGCTGATCTGCTGGCGCAGGCTCTTGTCCAATTTTCCCTGCCGCATATTGATTATTCTGTGCGCCTATTGCCGCCGCAATATCACTCGTACTGACGCCTAACTGCGCCATACGATCAGGCCTAAGCCATATACGCATAGCATAATCTTGCCCACCAAAAATCAAGGCATCACCAACGCCTTTAACGCGTTTTAATTCGTCAAGTACATTTAAGGTCGCGTAATTACTTAGGTATAAACGGTCATGTTTAAGGTCTTTTGAAGTGAGCATCACCACTAATAAAATATCATTCGATTTTTTCTGTACAATCAGCCCATTACGGCGCACATCATCAGGCAGACGTGGCGTGGCAATATTGACTCGATTGCTAACATTAAAAGTCGCTTGGTCAACATTTGTACCGACTTCGAAGGTAGCAGTGATGACTAATGTGCCACTAGAGTCTGCACTAGAATTGAAGTACAGCAGATTATCAACACCACTTAATTGCTCTTCAATAGGGCCAGCAACCGTTTTTGAAAGGGTATCGGCACTCGCGCCTGGGTAACTGGCAGTAATAGTTACGGTGGGTGGTGCAATTTGCGGATATTGTGCAATCGGTAGCTTGAATGCCGCAGCCAAACCCGCCAATACAATAATAATAGACAGTACTGAGGCAAAAATAGGCCGCGTAATAAAAAACTTGGTCATAATTTAATCCTATTTGCCAGCTGGCTTAACTGGCAATGGCGGTGTTTCAGTGTAGGGGTGTGGGTCTACAGCTGCACCAGGACGTACTTTAATTAAATTGTCTGCAATTACCAGTTCCCCTGCTTTTAAGCCACTTAGCACTACCCAATCTTTACCCTGCCAGCCACCTTCAACGATAGGTCTAATAGCAGCAACTGCTTTACCGTCTGGCGTTTTTTCAGCGACAAAAACAAATTTACCTTGATCGCCATTCAACACAGCCGTTTGCGGTAACAAAAATACGCCTTTGCGTGTGCCGGTTGTGACGCGAACACGCACAAACTGGCCAGGCAATAAAGTCTTATCACCATTGGCAAAAGTAGCGCGTAATTGCTGCGTACCCAATTGTGGATCTATCGTACTGGCGGCAAAATTCAACTGGCCTTTTGCTGCGTACTCTTTACCATCAGACAGAATTAAACCCACCTCTTTCACACGCGCTGGCGTTAAATGTCCACCTAACAAAGCCAACTCACTATCCGATAAACTAAATCTCACCCAAATTGGACTGATTTGGCTGACTTTAGTCAGTAAACTGCTATTAGCATTAACCAAAGCGCCTTCAGATAACTCGAAGCGACCAGCAATACCAGACAAGGGCGACGTCACTGTAGTGTAAGATAGATTTAATTGTGCCTCGCGCACGCCTGCTTCATACTGCGCTAATGCGGCACGCGCCATACTGTTGTCAGAAGTCGCATTGTCAGCTTCACGCTTACTAATAGACTGGCTAGCTAACAAACCCTCCAAACGAACAGCTTCGCGCTGAGTTTGCACCACGCGTGCTTCTTGTTGGGCTAGCTGAGCTTTAGCATTGGTAAGTGCAATTTGGAATGGGACGGGGTCAATCAAGAACATTGTCTGGCCAGCTTTAATCGGCGCACCTTCTTCAAACATTTTCTTTAGTAAAATGCCCCCCACTCGAGGGCGTATTTCAACTTCTTTTGCGCCTTCAGTTTGCGCTACCGTTTCGGCGCTAATAGGCACTGCAGTTGGGTTCAACTCAACCACGCCTACAGGCATCGCTGGTATTGGGCCTGCTTGCATGCCAGCACCCTCTTTTTTACCACAGCTGATTAATACTAAACCAGCCATCAGCGCAACTGTAACGAACGTTGAGATACTCTTTGGTGATTTCGATTTAAATGCTTTAGTTGAAATGCTCAATTGCATTAATGACTCCATATTTTTCATACTGCCTCGTTGAAAAAACTATTTTACTGTTACAACCATTTTCACACAAAAACACAGTCAAACTGTAGCAAAATGCTTGTTAATCCTTAATTGTAGCGATAATATAAGTAAACATTGTGACTGGGAGACGTTGTGGAAATTCATACAGGCGAAATTTACGGTAAACAAACTGCTACTAAATTTGTCATGTACAACGTGTTGAAAGTCAGCAAATCCATTGTTACTCTACAAAATATCGACAACCCACTCAGTCTATTTGAAACCACCGCACAAAAACTAAGCACTTCAGGCTATGTGCGCATCAGCCAAACGCCTTATATCGACTTACAGGCCAGCACACCTAAAAAACGTAAAGCGGCACGAAAACCAACGCGCTGTCCGCTCACTTTTGATTTTTTAGAAGATCGGGCAGATAGTCAAAGACCTGCCCCCATCTTACCTGACTTATTTAACTAGTCTTAAAAGCGCTAACTACGTGGTGGCCCACCGCGTAAATCATGGCCATCTGCACTATAAATTTCCACTTCTACAAAATCACCGGGCGTTAAGCCCTCAGCATCTTCCATATACACCACACCATCAATCTCTGGCGCATCTGCTTTAGTACGGCCTACGGCCTCAATATTACCTTCTGCATCAGCCACAATTTCATCCACTAACACGGTTTGAATGCTGCCTATTTTGCTATGTAATTTAGCGGCACTGATGCGTTCTTGCACTGCCATAAATCGACTTAGGCGCTCTTGCTTTAATTCTTCTGGCACTTGGTTTGGTAATTCGTTCGCTTTTGCGCCATCAACGGCAGAATAAGCAAAGCAACCTACCCTATCTAACTGCGCTTCTTCTAAAAAGTCCAATAGCATTTGAAAGTCGCCTTCTGTCTCACCTGGAAAACCTGCAATAAAGGTACTTCTCACCGTAATATCAGGACAAATTTCTCGCCACGCCTTAATACGCGCCAAATTATTCTCTGCATGCGCTGGCCGCTTCATCGCTTTTAAAATGCGTGGGCTAGCATGCTGAAATGGCACATCCAAATACGGTAAAATCAAACCGTCTGCCATCAAGGGTATCACTTCATCAACATGCGGGTAAGGATAAACATAATGCAACCGCGTCCAAACACCTAAGTCACTCAAGCTTTTACATAGTTCTGTCATACGCGTTTTCACTGGCCGGCCATTCCAAAAGCCTGAACGATATTTCACATCAACGCCGTAAGCCGAAGTATCTTGCGAAATTACTAAAATCTCGCTCACACCCGCTTTCACTAGGTTTTCAGCTTCGTTCAACACCTCACCAATCGGGCGACTCACTAAATCACCACGCAAACTTGGGATAATGCAGAAGCTACAACGGTGATTACAGCCTTCTGAAATTTTGAGATAAGCATAATGACTAGGCGTTAAACGTACGCCCTGTGCTGGCACTAAATCTACAAATGGTTCATGCAGTTTAGGTAAATTCGCATGTACAGCAGTCATGACTTCTTCTAGCGCATGTGGCCCAGTCACCGCCAACACACCTGGATGTGCGGCTTCTACCACACCTTTTTTAGCCCCTAAACAACCCGTCACGATTACTTTACCGTTCTTCTTAATCGCCTCGCCAATGGCATCGAGTGATTCTTCTACCGCACTATCAATAAAACCACAGGTATTCACAACAACTAAGTCAGCATCTTCATAGCTACCTGAAATTTCATAGCCTTCAGCACGTAATTGGGTGAGAATACGCTCTGCGTCAGAACCCGCTTTGGGGCAACCGAGTGAAACGAAACCAACTTTTGGATTTGATAAACTCATGAACACTAACCAACCTTTAATTTAAATTTTTACTTATGTATATTATTGCCATTGCTTGGCTATACGTTGTCACTTTAATGGCAGCAACCGAAAAAACCATTACCGCAGGGTTGCTAACCTTTGTATTTTACGGGCTACTTCCTTGTGCTTTATTCTTATGGGTACTTGGCGTAAAACATAGACGGCACATTAAGCACAAGAAATTACTACTCGAGGACGACGTGGGCAATCCAGATAGTACTGACGCCAACCGAAATGAGTAAAATTTGTGCCAAGGTCGCTTTTAATTCGGTACGTCTATGTAAACCAGGAATTAAATCTGCCACTGCTACATAAAGCAAACTAGATGCAGCTAAGCCTAAAATAACCGGTATCCAACTTTGCACATATTGCAATGCATAATAGGCGATTAAACCCCCTACCATCGTCGCGACACTTGAGACTAAATTAAATATTAGCGCTTGTTTTTTACTATATCCTGAATGTAATAAGATTAAAAAATCCCCCACTTCTTGTGGAATTTCATGGGCAATAATAGCGAGTGCTGTCACGACACCCAATTTAATATCTGCAGTAAAAGCCGCAGCAATCAAAATACCATCAATAAAATTATGAAAAGTATCGCCTATCATAATCATCAGACCACTACGCCCACCGTCGTGCGCATGTGAGTGAGTATGACCTCCACCAACCAAGATTGAAGGTTGTTGTGTCACTACTGCTTTATATTTAAGACCAGTATCTTGAGAAGCATGTTCTGGATGTGTGACTGGGCAGTTTTCTTCCGTGTGCATCGCATGCACTTCACAGTGATCGCCATGACAATGGCGCCAAATGACCAATTTTTCCAGCACAAAAAATAGCAATAAACCAAGTAGCAAAGTCGCAGAAACGGCATCCACACTGCCAGCCAAACTAAATGCATGCGGTAGAATTTCTAAAAATACCGCACCTAACATGGCGCCTATGGCATAGCTCACCAACATTGGCACCCATGTCGTACGCACATTTAAGGCAAACAATGCCGCCAAAGAAACACTTAACACGCCGCCTAATAAACTGGATAAAACAATCCAAGTAAGTACAGATAGTGGAGTAGTCGT
>CAILFU010000029.1 GCA_903833595.1 uncultured Pseudomonadota bacterium | reverse complement strand
TAGAAAGTAAAACGCAACGCGGGCAAATTAAGCAGATGCGTGGCAAAATAGCATCTGACAAAAATGAACATTAAATCTAACGTGAATTTACTCGCATTCGACACCTCTACTGAATATTTATCGCTCGCTTTAATGAAAGGCGATGAATTTTTCACGTTTAATATCAATGCAGGGCAAACGCATTCGCAAATTATCTTACCGCAGATTCAAGCTTTACTTGATCAGGCGAGCTTGCAGTTAAAAGATTTACAAGGCATTGCCTTTGGTTCAGGCCCGGGTTCATTTACTGGGGTACGCATTGCGGCTGGGGTTGCGCAAGGGCTTTGCTTCGGAGCTAATTTACCTGTGGCTGCGATTTCCACATTGCTAGCTTTGGCAGAAGCAAGTGGCGCAGAAAAAGTCATCACTTGTTTAGATGCGCGCATGGGCGAGGTTTATCATGCGGCTTATGAAAAAATAGTAGGACAGTGGCAAACGGTAATTGAGCCTGGCGTATATAAACCTGATGACGTTCCCGCTATAGAAAACACCGGCTGGATTGGTGCTGGCAGTGGCTGGCAAACATATGGTGTGCAATTAAGTAAGGTTTATGCCGTCCAGTTGCAAGCGACTCAACCACAATTATTACCCACAGCGAGCGCCATATTAGCTTTGGCACAGCCTATTTTTGCAAGAGGCGATGCAAGGCCAGCAAGCGAAGCCATGCCACTTTATATTCGCAATCGTGTGGCACTGAAAACTTTAGAGCGTGAGCAAGGCTTACGGCTATGATGGTGAAGCTTAACGCTCCTTATGGATTGGCGTCTAATGATCAATTTAGACCCATGCAGTTAAATGATTTAGATGCGATTATGGCGATAGAGCCTTATATTTATCCTTATCCTTGGACGCGTGGCAACTTTAGTGATTCATTAAATTCTGGTTATAGCGCATCGGTCTTGTTACGTAATGAAGTGATTATTGGCTATGCCCTAGTGATGATGGTATTAGATGAGGCGCATCTACTCAACTTAAGTGTTGCAAAGGCCTACCAAAAGCAGGGGTTGGGAAGAATACTACTAGAACATATGATACAAATTGCCAAAAATAATCAAGCGGCAAATATGTTTTTAGAGGTCCGTCCGAGCAATATTAGCGCAATTGCTTTGTACGAAAATACGGGGTTTAATGAAATGGCTATTCGACGTGGTTATTATCCAGCTAAAAATGGCCGTGAAGATGCAGTTTTAATGGGATTGGCACTGTAAGACTAAAATGATGACACGTGAAGACATGTTGCGAGAGCTAGAATTATTGCCGGTGTGGCAATTACGCACGCCATTACCTTCCCCCGATTTATTTCAGGCAGAGCCTAAATTGCTGAAGCCTGTCGTTATTGAACCAGCAATTGAAAAGCTTGATGCTGCAAGCGCTCAACTACTGATGCATATTGGCAGTGAAGATGGCGCTTGGTTATTTGTCATGGCTAATGAAGTACTACAAGCTGATGAAGCCCAATTGTTAAAAAATATTTGTAAGGCAATGCACATTATTACAATGCCAGAAGAGATGTCCATCGACACTTTAGCTGTCATTCAAGCAAAACAACCGAAAATGATTATCAGTATGGGTGAGCCCGTTACGCAAATGCTACTGCAATCAACGGAGCCGTTAACTAAGTTACGCGGTAAAGTTTATAAGCATCATGACGTTACCTTGATTGCTACCTATGACTTGGCACATTTACTGCAGAATCTGCCAGACAAAGCGAAGACATGGGCTGATTTACGCTTAGCAATGCACACCATGCAAGATTTATAGTTATAAGACAACCATCACTCACTCCACTCTAGCAAGTGACATCATAAGTAATGCTGACTAAATCACTGTTAAAATGTAAAATTCGTTCTTTTATTTTTTAACAGATTTGACCCTATCATGCGCGCCTCAAACTTTTTCTTTAATACCCAAAAAGAAGCTCCTAATGATGCTGAGTTGCAAAGCCATATTTTGATGGTGCGCGCCGGCTTGATTAAACGTTTAGGTTCTGGACTTTATAGCTGGATGCCGCTCGGGCTTCGTGTGTTACGCAAAGTAGAAATGATTGTGCGTGATGAAATGAATAAAGCCGGTGCGCTTGAGTTGCTGATGCCAGCCGTTCAACCTAGAGAATTATGGGATGAGACTGGCCGCTGGGCAGTATTTGGTCCACAAATGCTTAAAATAACCGACCGTCATTCAAGAGAATTCTGCTTTGGCCCTACGCATGAAGAAGTAATTACAGACATTGCACGCTCAGAAATTCGTAGCTACAAGCAACTCCCCCTTAATTTTTATCAAATTCAAACCAAGTTCCGTGATGAAATTCGCCCACGTTTTGGTGTGATGCGTGCCCGCGAATTTATGATGAAAGATGCCTATTCATTCCATACTGATTTTGCATCACTAGAGCAAACCTATTCAACCATGTTTCAAGCCTACAGCAATGTCTTTAATCGCCTAGGTTTAAAATTTAGAGCGGTAAAGGCCGATACTGGTGCAATTGGTGGTGATGGATCTCATGAGTTTCATGTGCTGGC
>CAILFU010000028.1 GCA_903833595.1 uncultured Pseudomonadota bacterium | reverse complement strand
GCGGATTCTTTAATAGCACGACGCTCAACTTGTGTAGATCCAACAGGTACACAAATGATGATGCGTGGGCTAGGTGAAAACCAACGAGCATCATGCACACGACGGATAAAGTATTTGAGCATCTGCTCGGTAATCGTAAAATCTGCAATTACGCCGTCTTTCATTGGGCGAATAGCCTGGATGTTTGATGGTGCACGTCCGAGCATGCCTTTGGCTTCAGCGCCAACCGCTAGCAGAATTTTTTTGCCGCCTGGTCCACCTTCAAGGCGAATCGCGACAACGGACGGCTCATCTAAAACTATACCTTTGCCACGCGCGTAAATAAGGGTGTTGGCTGTACCCAAATCGATAGCAAGGTCATTTGAAAAGTAACTGGTTAAAAAGCCTAACATTGTGTTTTTCCTGTGATTTGATGCAAGATGACGACTCGATGCACTAAGTAAATACATAAGCGCAATTTAGGCGCCTGTAAAATCAAGGTATAATACCGCATATCTTGTTGAAAATTAAGATGTGATTACAACTTATTACAAAACAAGTAAGTCATTAACCATTACAAAAACCATAAACTAAGGTTCGGCTAGCAAGCTGCCCATTTAAATTCGGATTATTGAAGCATGGCATTAAGCATTGAAGATATTAAAAAAGTCGCGCATTTAGCGCGCATCGAAATTAGTGACACCGACGCTAACTCCACATTAACTAAGCTTACTGGCATTCTGGGCTTGATCGAGCAAATGCAAGCAGTTGATACTGTAGGCATTGAGCCTATGTCACACTCACAAGACTTAAGCCAACGGTTACGTGATGATGTAGTCACTAAAACCAATCTACGCGATGAATTTCAAAAAAATGCACCCGCCTTAGGCAATGGCTCTGCTGAGCAAGCCGTAGCAGGCGGCTTGTATCTTGTTCCTAAAGTAATCGAATAATCATGACTAATAGCAATTTAATCAACTTTAGCTTAAAACAAATTGGAGATATGCTCCAAAGTAAAAAGATTTCTAGCGTTGAACTCACGCAAACATTTTTGACACGCATTACCCAATATAACCCCAATATTAATGCCTACATTGCTTTAGATGAGGCAAAAAGTTTAGCGCAAGCGAAAGCGGCAGATACTCGCATTGCCGCTGGCAATGCAGCGCCTTTAACGGGTATACCCATCGCACAAAAAGATATTTTTTGTGCAAAAGGCTGGCAAACCACTTGTGGCTCTAAAATGCTGGCAAACTTTATTGCCCCATATGATGCACATGTGATTAGTCAATTTGATGCCGTAGGTGCTGTCAACTTGGGTAAAACGAATATGGATGAATTCGCGATGGGTTCATCAAACGAAACCAGTTATTTTGGTAGCGTTAAAAATCCATGGAGTTTTGATCGTGTTCCTGGTGGCAGTAGTGGCGGCAGCGCTGCTGCAGTTGCAGCTAGACTTTGTGCGGCAGCAACAGGGACAGATACTGGCGGCTCAATTCGTCAACCTGCTTCACTATGCGGACTGACTGGTTTAAAACCCACTTACGGTGTGGTTTCACGGTTCGGGATGATTGCGTTTGCTTCATCGCTAGATCAAGCTGGGCCTATGGCAAAAAATGCTGAAGACTGCGCTTTAATGATGAATGTTATGGCGGGCTT
>CAILFU010000027.1 GCA_903833595.1 uncultured Pseudomonadota bacterium | reverse complement strand
CACCATACCACCAGGTCGGTGAATGAGCTTACGAAAGCGCACCAGCATATCAGGCGGCATGCCGAGTTTTTCTAATGAAAAGTCACTGTCATTTTGTATTAATAAACGCATGACGACTGATTCGCCATACTGTGTAGGCATGGATGAAATACGCACATCCACGTTTTTTTGTTTGACCTTGACGGCAAACCGACCATCTTGAGGTAAGCGTTTTTCTGAAATATCCAAGCCAGACATCAGTTTTAAACGCAAAGCGAGCGCAGGAGAAATTTTTAAGTCAGCTTGCGTTTGTAAATGCATCACACCATCAATTCTGAAACGTATATGCAATTTTTGTTCTTGTGGTTCGATGTGAATATCAGAGGCGCGCACTTGCACGGCATCTTCAAAGATGGTTTGCAATAACTTAACAACCGGCGCTTCTTCGGCACTACCTGCTACACCTAAAGTCGCAAAGTCAATTGCGGCATCGCCAAGATCTTGGCCTAACTCTAAGGCTAAATTTGAGATTTCATCAGTGCGACGGTAGCTTCGATCAATCAGTAATAGCAATGAATCTTCTTGAATAACCGCAAGCTCAATATCTTTAGGTAATAAGCGAGACAATTCATCGTAGGCAAACAAATCAGTAGGATCTACCATACCGATTAAGTAGGAATTGCCTCGGTCTTCTAATATGCAGCATCTGAAACGGCGCGCTTGCGCCTCTGGCAGCTTGTTAATCAAAGCTGTTTTGGTATTGAACTGAAGTAAATCAATAAATGGGATATCTAACTGGCGGGCAAAAGCTTCGGAAATTTGCTTTTCCGTAACGTGCCCTCTATCCACAATAATGCGCCCCAGTTTACGGCCAGTGCGTTTTTGTTCTTCGAGCGACTTATCTAAATCCTCCGCAGAAATTAAATTCTGCTGAACCAGAATTTCACCTAGGCGAATTTTTTCAGGACGTGCCATTTAAACCCCAAAAATATCAATTGATACTAAATCATACCAGTACATACTATTTTTAACCTCAAAAATATGCATACAAACACAATCATAGTTGATGATAAGGCGTTTCAATTGTAAGAATAGAGAGGGGTTTAGTCTTGAAATCTTAACGTAATTTATTTGATAGTTTGTACGTTACGTTGAGATTGGTGTATTAAAATTGCTTTATTTAGTACTTTTAAAACACTCATGAGCATCAATAAGGCGAGATGAACCCTGAAGATTTACAGCGCTTACTTAGTTTGACGATGCCTTATGGTAAATACAAAGGCCGTCTCATTGCTGATTTGCCTGGGCAATATCTGAATTGGTTTGCCCGAGAAGGTTTTCCAGCAGGGGAGTTAGGTCGCTTGTTAGCGCTAATGCAAGAAATAGATCACAATGGCTTGTCGTCACTGCTTGACCCGCTACGAAAAAATGGGAAATTTTAGGGGCTTAAAAAGCGAAAAAGCCAGAACATCTTAAGGATGGGCTGGCTACATTCATTCAATTCATAGTGCTTGTTGCTGCTACCTTTACTAGCCATATAACCTAAGGTCATACCAAGAAAAAGGTGGCGTCCCCACCGGGATTCGAACCCGGGTCGCCTCCGTGAAAGGGAGGTGTCCTAGGCCTCTAGACGATGGGGACCTAAGAATTTCATTGCGTTATTACAAGTGCGACATCTTACTACAAAACACTGAAATATCGAAGCTATTTTGGTGGAGGTAAGCGGGATCGAACCGCTGACCTCTTGCATGCCATGCAAGCGCTCTCCCAGCTGAGCTATACCCCCGTACCTACTTCTTTTTCGCTATTTATTACATGAGCTATCAGCGAGGCGCCATAATAAAGATGGGTCGATTGATTGTCAATGATTTTCAATACATTGATGCTAATTTTTAGTTATTTTAAGCGTAGTAAGTCTAATATCAGCCGCGCGTATTAGATTGGCTTTCAAATTGCGTTAAATCGACACGGGGTAACGACTGCCAGCCAGGCTTACGATGCTCAGCAACGACGTTAGTAAAAATGCCGCCGCGCACATAAAACTTAGCGGTTACTCGCATGAATTTAGGCTGTGTAGCGGCCACTAAATCATCTAAGATGCTGTTAGTCACGGCTTCGTGAAAGCAGCCTTCATCACGGAAAGACCACATATACAACTTCAAGCTTTTAAGCTCTACACAGCTTTGATCTGGAATATAGTCTAGATAAATAACGGCAAAATCAGGTTGTCCTGTTTTTGGACACAAGCAAGTAAACTCTGGAATCTCCATGTGAATATGGAAATCTCTTGATTGATTGGGGTTTTCAAAAGTTTCTAATACTTTTGTCGCGGGTGTAGTTGGCTTTCCGCCAATTGATTGCGTAGTCATAGCGTCTTTTTGCTTAAAAAAAGCTATTATACTATTTTATAAAAATCTATAAAAATTTAGCTACTATAATTTTGAATTATTCAATTTGCGTTTAACTCACTTAAAACTTGCCGGTTTCAAATCGTTTGTTGACCCAACAACGCTGCACATTCATGGGCAGCGTGTGGGTGTGGTTGGCCCCAATGGTTGCGGTAAGTCTAATGTCATGGAATCTGTCCGCTGGGTACTGGGTGAATCCTCTGCAAAAGAGATGCGTGGCGATAGTATGGATGCGGTCATATTTAATGGCTCTGGCAATCGCAAGCCTATCTCACGCGCCAGTGTTGAGCTGATTTTTGATAACAGCTTAGGCGGCGCCTCTGGCGAGTGGAGCCAATATGCTGAGATTTCAGTTAAGCGTGTCATAGAGCGTGATAAAGGCTCAACGTACTACATTAACAACACGGTCGTTCGCCGCCGCGATGTAGCTGATTTATTTTTAGGCACAGGCTTAGGTGGTCGCGCCTACGCCATCATCGGCCAAAACACTATTAATCGCATTGTCGAAGCGAAGCCCGAAGAACTCCGTATTTTTCTTGAAGAAGCCGCTGGGATTAGTAAATACAAAGAACGTCGACGTGAAACTGAGTTGCGCTTACGT
>CAILFU010000026.1 GCA_903833595.1 uncultured Pseudomonadota bacterium | reverse complement strand
ATCTCAGCCGACGATATACGCAAATTTGCTAGAGAATATGCCACTACCCCGCCAGCCGCAATACGTTTAGGTGTTGCGATAGAGCGTAGCAATGGAGGTAGTCAAGCTATTCGTGCAGTAACTTGTTTGCCAGCCTTGATAGGTGCTTGGCGGCATGTTGGCGGGGGTGCTCTGCAATTTCCAGTGTGGGAACATCCGTATAAATTTGATGTGATTTCTCGTCCAGATTTAATCCCTGAGGGTACGCCTGTTGTGAACAACCTACAATTAGGTCGCGCGCTTACCGGCGAGCTTAACCTCAAAACGCCGATTAAATCTATGATGGTCTGGAATACCAATCCGCTCACGCAAGCACCAGAGACCGATAAGATTGCTAAAGGCTTAGCAAGCGAAGACTTATTCTTGGTGGTGGCTGAGCATTTTATTTCTGACACTGCCGCTTATGCCGACATTATCCTGCCAGCTGCCATGGGGGCAGAGATGGAAGATATGGTGTTGTCATGGGGTCATCTCTACCTTACTTACAATGAAAAATGCATAGAACCGCCGGGCGAAGCGATACCTAATAATGAAATTTTTAGGCGCTTAGCGAAGTTAATGGGCTACGCCGAAGATAACTTTAAATGGAACGATACTGAATGCCTAGAAAATTACGTAGATTGGGCTTCCCCAACCTGTGAAGGTATTGATTTGGATTATTTACGTAAACATGGCTTTGCTCGTTTAAAAGCGTTTGGCGATAAAGATGTACGTGCGCGTCATGCTAAAGGTGAATTCCCGACGCCCACAGGCAAGTGTCACTTTTTGGTAGAAGGGGCTAAAAACTTTGTAGCTGGGCCTTTCCGTCAAATGTATGACGGATTTCAACCATTGGAAGATTTGGACTCATTGCCAGATTACTTGGCCTCACGTGAAACGCCAGATAGTAATCCAGTATTAGCAGCCAAGTATCCACTCAACATTATTTCACCTAAGAGTCATGGCTTTTTAAACTCCTGCTATGCCAATGTGGAAGATAAAATTAAAGGGCAAGGCGAACAGTTCGTCATGATTAATCAGCTAGATGCTACAGCACGTAATATTAAGGCGGGTGATGTGGTGAGGGTGTTTAATGATCGTGGTGCATTTGCGGGAGTAGCTAGAATCTCGGAAGATGTGAATGCAGGAATAGTCGTGGCGACTTTAGGATATTGGCGACAACTCAATAACGGGACCGTGAACTGTATTAGTTCAGCAGAGTTTGGTGACATGGGTCATTCGACGACATTTAGTGATAATTTGGTTGAGGTGGCTTTGCGTTAATATTCAATTAAAAGCTGCGCTACTTTGCAGTAGAAGAATGTTTTGGCTACTCGATTTTGGGGATGGTGGAGAATGAAGTAAAATCTCCTCATGAACATTTATTCACTCGCAAGCCCACTATTGTTTCAGTTTGATGCTGAAACTATCCATGATTTTACTTTAAAAAGCTTAAACACCGCTGAGCGCTTGGGTGCTTTAAGCTTGTATCCATCGCCTCCTGTGTGTCAATCTCGGCAGGTGATGGGCATTACGTTTCCTAACCCAGTGGGTTTGGCTGCTGGCTTGGATAAAAATGCCGCAGTGATTGATGCTATGGTAGCTTTAGGCTTTGGATTTATTGAAGTGGGGACTGTCACACCTCGCCCACAACCTGGTAACCCTAAGCCACGTTTATTTCGATTAAAAGAAGCACAGGGGATTGTGAACCGTTTTGGGTTTAATAACTTAGGTGTAGATCATTTAATCGAGAATGTAAAAGCCGCTAAATACAAAGGCGTGCTTGGCATCAATATCGGTAAGAACTTTGATACGCCCATGGAAAATGCGGTGGATGATTATTTGATTTGCATGCAAAAAGTCTATGCGCACGCGACTTATATCACCGTGAATATTTCATCTCCCAACACTAAAAATTTGCGTGCTTTGCAAGAAAAAGAGGCATTGGCGCATTTGTTAGCCACGCTTAAATTAGAGCAAACTAAACTCGCAAATCAGCATGGTAAATATGTGCCTATTACCTTAAAAATAGCACCAGACTTGGAATTTGAGCAAATTAACGAAATCGCAGACTTGTTGATGGAACATAACATTGATGGTGTGATTGCGACGAATACAACTTTAGATCGTGATAGGGTGCAGGGCATTGAGCACGCTGAAGAAGCCGGTGGATTGTCTGGAGCACCTGTGCGAAAGAAATCAACTTTGGTGATTCAACAATTATCACAACGTTTGCAAGGTGCTGTGCCAATTATCGGTGTGGGTGGTATTTTAAGTGGCGCTGATGCAGTTGAAAAAATTACGGCTGGGGCAGAACTTGTGCAGGTGTATAGCGGGCTGATTTATAAAGGACCTAAGCTTGTACATGATATTTGCAAATCTTTAGGGTAATGACTTTACCCATATTGTATTCATATCGCCGCTGTCCCTATGCAATGCGTGCGCGTATAGCCCTCAAATTGGCAGAAATTGACGTTGAAATTCGCGAAATCTCTTTGCGTGATAAACCGGCGCATATGTTGCAAGTCTCCTCTAAAGCCACCGTCCCTGTGTTAGTGCTGCAAGATGGAACCGTGATAGATGAAAGCTTAGCTATCATGTATTGGGCATTAAAAAAGCATCCCTTGATAAATCATGTCGATGCAGGTTCTGAGGCGCTTGTTTTGGAAAATGATTGTGTGTTTAAACAAGCTTTAGATGCATACAAATATCCTAAGCGTCAGCCAAATTTAACCCAGCAACAACATCGAGCACATGGTGAGCTTTTTTTGCAAAAGCTGGAAAATTTACTGCATGAAAGTCGATATTTGTTCAGCACTTCGCTTAGCTTGGCTGATCTCGCCATATTCCCTTTCGTTCGACAGTTTGCTGCAGTAGATGCTGCTTGGTTTGATGCTTCGCCTTATCTTAAATTGCAGGCTTGGCTTCGAACGCTAGTTGAATCAACACTGTTTGTTAGTGTGATGGAAAAACAGCCAACTTACATTGAATAAGTAGGCTGTTATTTTTGCAGTTAGGAAACTTTCAAAGTTATACTTCTGCTAATGCACTTTCTGAGGGTGCTTTATCATCAGCAAAAATCAATTTCACTTCATCATTTGCATCAATATCTACATGTACGTTGCCACCGTTAGCCAGCTTGCCAAATAATAATTCATCAGCCAAAGCCTTGCGAATTGTATCTTGAATCAACCTTGCCATAGGACGTGCACCCATCAGCGGATCAAAGCCTTTTTTACCTAAGTAAGTTTTTAATGCATCACTAAAAGTTGCTTCGACTTTTTTATCATGCAATTGGTCTTCAAGTTGAATTAAGAATTTATCGACAACGCGGATGATAATGTCTTGTGATAGTGGTGCGAATGAGACTGTTGCATCCAATCGATTACGAAATTCAGGGGTGAATAGACGTTTGATATCGGCTTGTTCATCACCAATTTGCTTCGCGTTGGTAAAGCCCATATTCGCTTTAGATAAGTTCTCTGCGCCTGCATTGGTCGTCATAATGATGGTGACGTTTCTAAAGTCCGCTTTGCGACCGTTGTTATCGGTGAGTGTGCCGTGGTCCATTACCTGAAGCAGAATGTTGAAGATATCAGGATGGGCTTTTTCAATCTCGTCTAGCAATAACACGCAGTAGGGGTGCTTGGTAATTGCTTCAGTCATCAACCCGCCTTGCTCAAAACCCACATAGCCAGGAGGCGCACCAATCAAGCGTGAAACAGCATGACGCTCCATATACTCGCTCATGTCAAAGCGAATTAATTCTATGCCCATAATATAAGCCAATTGTTTCGCAACTTCCGTTTTACCTACACCAGTAGGCCCGCTAAATAAGAAATTGCCAATCGGTTTATTGCTTTGTCCTAAACCACT
>CAILFU010000025.1 GCA_903833595.1 uncultured Pseudomonadota bacterium | reverse complement strand
CTGCATCTGGCATGACAATTAAATGATTTTTTGCCCCGCCTAACGCTTGCACACGTTTGCCATTTTTGGTGCCTGTGCTGTAAATGTGATCGGCAATAGGGGTGGACCCCACAAAACTAATGGCTTGAATGCGCTTGTCTGATAGCAATACATCTACGGCTTCTTTGTCGCCATTCACTAAGTTAAACACGCCGGCGGGTAAGCCTGCTTCGGCTAATAAATCTGCAATCATTAAACTGGCGCTAGGTGTTTTTTCGGAAGGTTTAAGGACAAAAGTATTGCCGGTGGCAAGCGCCATTGGAATCATCCATAGCGGTACCATAATGGGGAAGTTGAAGGGGGTAATGCCTGCCACTACGCCTAATGGTTGGTGCATGCTATAAGTATCAATGCCGGTACCCACTTGGTCGTTGTAGTCACCTTTCATGAGGTGAGGCATGCCACAAGCAAATTCGACCACTTCAATGCCTCGCGTGACTTCGCCGCGGGCATCGCTGATGGTTTTACCATGCTCAAGTGAAATGGCTTTTGCTAAATCATTCGCACGCTCATCAAGTAAGGCTTTAAACTTGAACATGATGCGAGCGCGTCGTAATGCAGGGGTGGTTGACCATTCACCAAAGGCCGCTTGTGCTGCGCTAATGGCCGCCTCAACATCCGCTACCGTTGCGTTATTTAATTGCGCTTGTATTTCACCAGTAGCCGGGTTAAATACATGGCTATATCTAGTGCCAGTACCACTGGTATGTTGGCCATTAATATAATGGCCGATGGTTTTAATGCTCATGTTAATAGTTCCGATATTTTGTTATTAAGTATTCTCTTGGCTATGTATAGCCCAAGCTTGCTCGTTTTTAAGGTAACGATTGGCTTCTAGGCCAGATTCGCCTTGTGAAACGATAAATTTAATCGCATCACTCAAGGTATTAAAGATACGATCAATTTCATGTTTTTCGATGGTCAGCGGTGGCGAGATAGCGATAATATCGCCGGTAAAACGCACATGCATTCCCATTTCATAACATTTTAAATAAGTTGCAAAAGCTAGCGCCCCAGGTTTACCTGCAATAGGTTCAAACTCTATCCCTGCTACTAAGCCTATATTGCGAATATCTTTAACCATAGGTAAATCTTTAAGCGAGTGTGCGGCTGTTTCGAAATAAGCGCTTAAAGAGGCCGCTCGATCTTCTAGTTTTTCTGTTGCAAAAATATTGAGTGTGGCAATAGCGGCTGCGCAAGCGATAGGAATAGCGCTATAGGTGTAGCCGTGCGGCAATTCAATGGCACCAGCCGCAGCATTTTCCATAAAAGCGTCATAGATTTCTCGCTTCACTGCGACTGCTCCCATCGGTACAACACCATTGGTGAGGCCTTTTGCGCAGGTGAGAATATCAGGTATGACATCAAAGTAATCAGCACCAAACTTGGCACCTAATCTGCCAAAGCCGGTAATCACTTCATCAAAGATGAGTAATATGCCATGTTTAGTACAAATTTCACGTAGGCGTTTTAGATAAGCCGCAGGTGGCACGATTACGCCAGCCGAGCCTTGCATGGGTTCAATAATAAGTGCTGCAATCGTCGCTGGGTCGTGCAAAGTCATTATGCGCTGTTCAAACTCATTGGCTAGAGCAATGCCACCGTCGGCTGGTACACCTTTGGTAAAGGCATTTTTAGCGATGTCTAGCGGGTGCCGGATGTGATCCACGCCAGCTAAGCTATTGCCAAAAGCTTTGCGATTGCCTGCGATACCCCCTACGGCAATCCCGCCAAAATTGACGCCGTGGTAACCACGTTCACGGCCGATGAGTTTGTTTCGTAATGGGTTGCCGGTAGCGCGATGGTAAGCCAACGCGATTTTCAGGGCGGTATCAGCAGATTCTGAGCCAGAGCTCGTAAAGAATATTCGGTCTAAACCAACTGGCATGTATTCGGCTAATCGTTCTGCCGCTTCAAAAGCGAGTGGATGACTCGATTGAAAAGCCGGCGCGTAATCGAGAGTTAGTAATTGATTGCCAACGGCAGAGGCAATCTCGGCACGACCGTGTCCTGCCGGTACACACCATAAGCCAGCCGTGCTATCGAGAATTTCTCGGTCATCTATTGAGGTGTAGTAGTTGCCCTTAGCCGCTTTAAACAACCTAGGCATAGCCTTAAATTGCCGGTTGGCGGTGAATGGCACCCAATAATTGGACATATTGGGTAAGCTTACGGACTTATGGGCAGACATTTTCATTCCTACAATCTTTATTATTGGCAGTATCTTCAGGTGTTTAGCATAGTGTGTCAAGGCTGGTTTTTTTAAAAATTATCTTATTGATTTTATTGATATTAATTTATTTAATGTTATTGTATATTTAACACTTTAAACAGTGTATGTGGCAATTTCGAGGGGATGGATGATGGATGTAGATTTAGGATCACGTTTACGTACGGCACGCTTGCGTCATCAGCTATCGCAACGGGCGCTAGCAAAAAAAGCGGGGGTGGCAAATGCTACTATTTCACTAATTGAATCTGGCAGTACTAGTCCATCAGTGAGCGCGCTAAAACGCATATTGGCAGGGTTACCTATGACGTTGGCCGAGTTTTTCTCGGATGAATTGCCAGGCATGAAAAGTGAAGTGTTTTATCGTGCGCAAGAACTCACTGAAATTAGTGGGGGAGAAGGTATTTCATACCGCCAAATTGGTTCGGCGAGAGATGGCCATGTGTTACAAATTTTGTTTGAAAGTTATGAGGTAGGGGCCGATACAGGGCTCATTATGTTACAACATGAAGGGGAAGAAGGCGGTGTAATTCTCTCTGGTAAATTAGAAGTGACCGTAGGCGACTATTCGCGGGTGCTGGGTGTTGGTGACGCTTATTATTTTAATAGTAACGAGCCACATCGTTTTCGCAACGCAGGCGCTCAAATTTGTACCTTAGTCAGCTCTTGTAGCCCACCTACATTTTAATTAAGCATGACTCTGCCCTCCGTGATTAATGTTTATTATTTAAGTGAATTAACTATGTCATTTAAAAATAAATTGGCATATATTCTGTTTAAGCGTTGTTACAAGTTTTGTGGGGAATCATCATGCGTGTGCTTGTTTTAGGTTCTGGCGTAGTTGGCGTAACAAGTGCTTATTATTTGGCAAAAAAAGGCTTTGAAGTTACGGTCATAGATCGCCAACCTGCAGTAGCGTTAGAGACTAGTTTTGCTAATGCGGGCCAAATTTCACCTGGCTATGCTGCGCCTTGGGCTGCGCCTGGTGTACCTATAAAAGCATTGAAATGGTTGTTTCAACGACACTCACCACTGGCGATTAAACCTGATCTAACGCTCTGGCAGTTGCAATGGTCACTCAAATTATTACAAAACTGCACGTCAAAAAGATATGCCATTAACAAGGAGCGCTTGGTACGGTTGGCAGAGTACAGTCGCGATTGTTTAGGTGAGTTACGTACCAGCACGGGTATTGCCTATGAAGGCCGCACACAGGGTACTTTACAGGTTTTTCGTACGCAGCAACAGCTAGACGCCGAAGCGAAAGATATTGCTGTACTGACTCGCTGTGGTGTGCCATTTGAAGCATTAGATCCTGAAGGCTGTGTGCGAGCTGAACCAGCCTTGGCTTTGGTCAAAGATCAGCTTTTGGGTGGCTTGCGATTACCGCATGATGAAACGGGTGATTGTCAGCTATTTACAACCAATTTGGCGTTAGAAGCAGCTAAGCTTGGCGTGCAATTTTGGCAAGAGGTAACGATTAATCGCTTAGTGTTCGCTCAAGGTAAACTCAGCGGCGTAGAAATTAGCACAGGGGAGGGCGCCGAAAAAAATATAGAAATATTGCATGCTGATCAATACGTTGTTGCGCTAGGTAGTTACTCTCGTCAGTTAATGCAAGGCTTAGGTTTACAAATACCTGTTTACCCAGTTAAAGGTTATTCGTTGACTGTGCCTATTGTGAATAGTGAGGCGGCACCCGTTTCTACGGTAATGGATGAAACCTATAAAGTTGCGATTACTCGTTTTGACAATCGTATTCGTGTGGGGGGCATGGCAGAGCTTGCGGGGTTTGATTTAAGCCTCAATCTGCGTCGACGCGAAACTTTAGAAATGGTGTTAAATAATTTATTTCCTAATGCAGGGGATGTATCACAAGCATTATTTTGGACAGGATTACGTCCAATGACACCAGATGGCACGCCAATCATAGGTCAAGCATCTGTTATGTATGATAACGTTTGGTTGAACACTGGGCATGGTACTTTAGGTTGGACGATGTCATGTGGCTCTGGTCAAGTATTGGCTGATTTGGTGGCTAATCATCAACCAGCAATTAAAACGGATGATTTGGCACTTGGTCGATATGCTGGAAGTCGCTACAATAAGTGCGACCATAAACTTTCGTCTCATAAGTAATAGTATTTAAAAAAAACATACACTATTCATGTCTCGCCCCGCAATCGCTCACATTCGCCTCGACGCTTTTAGACACAATTATCGTGTTGCTAAACAGTGTTATGGAGGTAAAGCATTGGCAGTTATTAAAGCCAATGCCTATGGTCATGGCGCTGTACACTGCGCTAAATCAATCAGAAATGAAGCTGATGGGTTTGCTGTGGCCTGCTTAGAAGAAGCTTTGCAGTTACGTGAGGCAGGCATTACTGAGCCGATTTTGTTGTTAGAAGGATTTTTTGAAGCGGTTGAGTTAGCTGAAATTGTGGCAAATGATTTGTGGGTAGTGATTCATGCACAGTGGCAAGTTAAAATTTTGCTAGAGGCGAAACTTAAGCATGCCCTACAAATCTGGTTAAAAATGGATAGTGGCATGCATAGAGCGGGCTTGTCACCCAATGAGTATACGCAAACTTATACACGCTTAAAAGCCCATAAAAATGTGAAAAATATTGTGCTGATGACACATTTTGCTAATGCGGATAATTTAGCTTCTACGCACACGATGCAACAAGTGAAGGTCTTTCAGGACACCATTCAAGATTTAAATAATGTTGCCAACATAGACACTAGCCTAGCGAATTCAGCCGCCATTTTAGCCTGGCCTCAAACGAAACGCATGACCCATATAGAGCGGCACTGGTCTAGACCAGGCATTATGCTATATGGTGCAAATCCGATTATTCAGGCAGTTACAGATGATTTATTGCAGCCAGTCATGCAACTGAACTCACGCATTATTTCAATCTCGAAAATTAAAAAAGGCGATTCTATAGGTTACGGCAGTATATTTACTGCCGAGCGTGATACTACAGTAGGTGTAGTTGCTTGCGGCTATGCCGATGGTTATCCTCGATCTGCAATTACGGGGACACCAGTGGCCGTTGATGGCAATATGACTCGGTTGATTGGGCGCGTGTCCATGGACATGCTATCTGTGGATTTAACTGACTTACCTGCAACTGGTATTGGTAGCCAAGTGGAATTATGGGGCAACCATGTCTGCGCCAATGTGGTGGCTGCTAGTGCCGGCACTATTGCTTACGAACTATTTTGTAACGTTAAACGTGCTCATTTTCAATATTACGACGCAGCCAATATA
This sequence comes from uncultured Pseudomonadota bacterium, assembly GCA_903833595.1. Classification (GTDB taxonomy): domain Bacteria; phylum Pseudomonadota; class Gammaproteobacteria; order Burkholderiales; family Methylophilaceae; genus Methylotenera. Next base: position 4,777 of record CAILFU010000025.1, on the reverse strand, counting down.
TAATTTTTATCACAATAATTAATCAAAGGTTTTTATATGCACGTCATTCAAACGCCCAATGCTCCAGCTGCTATCGGACCTTATTCACAAGCGATGGTGGTGGGAGATTTTCTATTCACTTCAGGTCAAATTCCACTGCGTGCTGATGGTACGCTTAATGATGGTGATATTACTGTCCAAACGACACAGGTATTGGCAAATTTAAAAGCCGTTATTGAAGCGGCGGGTGCCAATTTAAATAAAGTCGTTAAAACCACTGTATTTTTAAAAAATTTGGATGACTTTGTTGCCATGAATACCGTCTATGGCAATACCTTTGGCAGTCATACGCCAGCCCGTTCTACTGTTCAAGTAGCTAAATTGCCGCGTGATGTATTGGTTGAAATTGAAGCAATCGTTTCGTTAGCCTAAATATTGGCAATACTTTAAATTTGTTGTACGCATTACATAAAGGAAACATATGGCATTAGATTTATTTAGCCCAGTCAAACTAGGTGGGATTGCGCTTAAAAATCGCATGGTGATGGCGCCACTTACTCGTAACCGCGCAGGTGCGGGCGGTGTACCACAAGCATTGAACGTCACTTATTATGCACAACGTGCATCAGCAGGTTTGATTATCTCGGAAGCAACACCTATCTCAGCAATGGCGCATGGTTATCCAGCTTTGCCGGGCATTTACACCGATGAGCAAGTGGCTGGCTGGAAAAAAGTGACGGATGCAGTACATGCTGAAGGCGGTAAGATTGTTTTACAGTTATGGCATGTGGGTCGAATTTCTCACCCAAGTTTATTGCCTAATGATGCACAGCCGGTAGCACCGTCAGCGATTACCCCTAATGGTAAAGCTTTTACGTATCAAGGTCTGGTGGATTATGTACAGCCACGGGCGCTAGATGTGTCGGAGTTGCCTGGTATCGTTGCAGATTATGTGCATGCCACAAAGTCAGCCATATCGGCAGGGTTTGATGGCGTTGAAATTCATGCGGCCAATGGTTATTTGTTAGATCAATTCCTACGTGATGGTACAAATAAGCGCGAGGATCATTATGGTGGCAATATTGAAAATCGCACGCGATTGTTACTAGAAGTCACAAAAGCAGTTGTGACAGTTGCTGGTGCCGATAAAGTAGGTATACGCATTTCACCAGTTAATCCATTTAATGATATGAAAGATAGCAACCCGCAGGCGCTTTTTAATTATGTGGTTGATGTACTTAATCAATTTAACCTTGCCTATTTGCATGTAGTTGAAGGCGGCATTCATGGCGGCGGCATTGCTGATCCATTTGATTTTTCAGCCTTACGCAAGCACTGCCAAAGTCCTTATATAGCGAATTTAGCTTACGATAAAGCACGTGGAAATGCCGTGATTGCAAGTGGACATGCTGATGCAGTTGCATATGGCGTGCCCTTTATCGCCAATCCTGACTTGGTGAAGCGTTTTAGCACTAATGCAGCGCTTAACGAAGCAGACTCAAGCACATTTTATGGAGGCACTGAGCATGGATATACGGATTATCCATTTCTTGGCGCTTAATTCCTTTACGGTCAATCATCATGCATAAACCAGCGATTACCCAAGTACCTATTAATGAAACGATAGCTAATCGCTGGAGTGGACGTGCTTACGATGCCACTCAAATAGTGAATCAAGCTCAAATTATTGCCTTGCTTGAAGCGGCCCGTTGGGCGCCATCTTGTTATGGTGATCAGCCTTGGCGTTTTGTGGTATGGAATAAACCTACAGATGCAGTTGCTTGGCAGCAGGCGTTTGATTGTTTAGCGCCTAGCAACCAGGCATGGGTTAAAGATTCACCCCTGCTTATTTTGGTATGTGCTGATACTTTATTTAATCACAACCAACAAGCTAATCGTTGGGCGCAGTATGATACCGGCGCAGCAGCAGAAAACTTGTGCTTGCAAGCTGCCAGTATGGGTTTGATGGCCCATCAAATGGGTGGTTTTAATGCGGATTTAACGCGAGAAAAATTCAATATACCTATGCAATTTACGCCAATGACTATGATTTGTGTAGGTGTTCCGGCCGATATTGCAACGCTGACGGGTGATACTTTAATGCGTGAAACTGCCACACGTTCACGTCGATTGCTAGGTGACTTGGTCTTTTCAGGTGTTTGGGGTCAGGCTATTGAGTGAGATTTAAGTGTGCGATAGAACTAAACAGCCGTGCAGCTTAACTAATATGGCTAGGTCTGCTAAACTCTCGTTAGTTATTGAAATGATCATGTTAACCCATTAAGTTTAGGATTCAGTTATGGCAGTTGTCGTACTAAATAAAGCAAATTTCAAAGATACCATCGAAAAAAATAATTTTGTGATTGTCGATTTTTGGGCGCCTTGGTGTGATCCATGTGTAGCATTTACGCCTACTTTTGAAGCGGCTGCTGCTGCAAATCCAGACATTGTATTTGGTATGGTGAATACTGAAGCAGATCCTGAAATTGGCGAGTACTTTCAAGTGAATCAAATCCCAGGCGTTTTGGTGATTCGTGAGCAGGCAGGTATTCATGCGCAAGTGGGCGAAATCGGCGCACCAGCGTTTGATGAAATTATTAAATGGGCGCGTGAGTTTGATATGAGCGGTGTACATGCTTATTATCAAGACCAGTCTAAGAAAGCAAGCTAGTAGAGTTTGTTACTTAAGTAGAACCCAATAAAAAGCGGCTATTAAGCCGCTTTTTTATTGGGCAATGAGTAAATATTTACACCACAGACCGCTTATAAGCACGAACTTTTCAAGGGTCACCGAGTGCTTCGGGCCAATAAGAGACATTCATCCAAAATCCGAATTAACATCCCACATTATTAAGAATGATACATTTAGCAATAATGAAAACTTAGAAATTTAATTAGTATTTAGTTGATATAAATCAATACTTATCCTTTTATATAGGATAAAGTGACATTTTTTCAAACACCATATTAATTATAGGAGTTGTAATGAAAATTAAACCGGCTTCAGAAGAGTATTTAGAAAAAGCACAAAAATTAACCGAGGAAGAGTCTGAGCGATTGTTAAGTAGAATGCGTGGTAAGCCAGCACGTAAGCTTGAAGACAATAAACTTACTACGCTAGAAGCTTTGGCTATACAGCTTGAACTTGATGATGAGTTATTATCAGAATGGCGTGAAAATATGCACGCGATAAGAGAACAAGAAGAGAAAAAAGCTAAAGACAAAGAAGAGAAAGCTAAAGCAAAAGAAGCTAAAGAAACAAAGGATAAAATTCAGGACACCCTCTAGGTTCTAGATAGATAGCGTTATCAATGCCTACAACAGCAACACTCACCAAACAAACAGAGTTTTCTGAAGAGCAGTTTTCAATGCAATGGGTGACTGCGGCTGGTCATGCCCTAAAGTTGCGGCATATTTGTAAAGAAGACTCCTTCAAATTTACATCATTCATTAAAAACCTATCCTCTATCGCCCACCATTTCCGCTTTGGAAGTAGCAACTATAAATTGAGTCAAGTTGATATTCTGAATTTATGCAACCCACTTCCTAATGAATGCATTCACTTGATTATCGTGTTGCGAGAAGATGATGAAGAACAAATTATAGGTTCTGCACAGTACGTTATTCAAAGCGACCGTCATCGTTGTGAGTTTTCCATTATTGTTGCAGATGATTGGAAATACCATGGCCTTGGATTGAGGTTAATTAATGGCTTGGCAAAGTTAGGTCGTGTGCAAGGTATTAAAGAGATGTTTGGACGCATCCTCTCAACTAATCAGGAGATGATCACTTTTGTTCAAGAGCTGGGATTTAGCATCACTGATAGTGCGGAAGGGAGCTGGTTGAAAATAGCCACAATCGACCTTGAATCAATTCGTTAGTCTGTATTGTATTAGTTAAATAATCTTGTAGCGTTATGCCACTCTTAATGGATCACATTAAGCACATCAAAAAAACCTATATATATCAATGGTTAGTTTTAACTTATTGATTTTAAATGATTAATTTAGTTGATTACTATTTATACTGTTTTAAAAAGGTCTATATAAATCTGTGAGTTACGCATTCACTTCACAGAGTTATCCACAGATTTTGTGGGGAGTTTTTTAATTCAATCATGCCTTTCATTAAATACTAGAGCCTATCGCTTAATAGCATGTTTCTGGTGCAATTTATTGAGTTACCATTGCTAGAACACTAACTACCATCAATATAGATATAGATCCCCACTCAAGTAGCCAAATAAGTAATTTCCATATCATTTTCATCTCCTAGCAACATTACAATCTCAATTAGAGATGTATGCAGTCTAGGACTTAATCATTAAGATAATGTGATGGATATATTAAAGATATATTTTATGCTGGGTAGCGACCGTCCGCTTAGGGTCGGAAGCGCCGAACGTCAATGTCTGCTTTAAGGCAGATTCATTTCAGTTATTTCCACAGACCGCTTACAGATAGGGACTTTCAGCGGGGGTGTAAGTACTTAGGCCCAGAAGCAGTCATTCAGTTAAACTCAAAATGCCTACTTTAGGTTGGCAATAATTAGAGATTGTTATAGTAATATCGCTTCAACAACTCTCTGAGCCGTCTTTTCAACCGTTAAGACTACCGCCCTAGATTTCGAACATCAGTTCAGTTCTAGGGCCGATAATGCCAATTATTTCCAGCTTAGTTAACACCAGCAACCTGTTGCCACATGGCTTTTGCATTAATTGGACACCCGCTTTGTTGTGGTTGTACGTCATTTCAGATGCGCTGATTGTGTTGGCGTATTACTCAATTCCCATTACTTT
>CAILFU010000024.1 GCA_903833595.1 uncultured Pseudomonadota bacterium | reverse complement strand
TGCCTATAGCGGTATTAAAGGTGAAGAATTAGCGTTATTAGATATTGATCATAAAGCGGTATTAATATTTGATTTAAGTGGCAAGTTTGTAGGTAAAAGTGCATTGCCAAAAGAGCTAAAATTACGCTCGCATAACCATCTGAATGGCGCCGGTTATGCCAATGATATGATGTTTGTCTATCACGAGTCTGAGGGCGAATTTGGTACCTATTATGGATTTAAGGTACTTAAAGCTAATTAATATAGATACACTTGTAGAAAATAAAAAACCGCCCGTAGGCGGTTTTTTATTTTCTAACTTAAAGAAAGAATTATTTACCTAGCATACCTGCTAGTTTGCCTGAAACCATACCAAACAATGCACCGATGACTACTGATATTGCTACTAGTATCACTGGGTTTGTTAAGTTCATTGCTGCTGTATTACCTGCTGAACCAGCTGTTAAAGCTAGACCGGCTGTAGCTGCATAACCGTAAACATTAGCTGGCACCACTGAAAGTAAATTCATGCCTGCTACAATAACTAACGGGAACACAGTCACTGCAATAATCACTGGTGCAGCTAAAGCGCCTAAACCAGCTAATGCACCAGAGCTTACTAAGTAAAGTGCAACACCAGCCATAACAGCACCAAAAATCATACCAGCAATAGTTTTTTGCAATGCGGCATCATCTCCACCTGTATGAAAGTAGCAACCCCATGCAATAAAACCAACCCATACTAAAGCGACGCCAGCGAGTGGGTTTAATGCTAAAAATGCCCACACACCCCCTAAAACAGCAATACTTAATGCAAGTGCAGTTAATTTCGACATACTTAATTCTCCTAATTATTATAATGAGTATCAGCTAATGCGAACAGCGGCGAGATATGCGGAACTTTTTGTGACTTAAGTTGCCCCGTCATAAAAACGCTAGGGCAATACTGAACGATTTTTACAGAAATGTAAACTTTTTTTAGCACTAATATGGAGCAAAAGCCCAGATAAGATAGAAAATCAGCTGATTTTCTAAGTGCTTTTTGGAGCGGAATTTTCAACTTTTTGTGTGTAATTATTTTTTTTGGGGCTGTAATCCCAATGTTTACGCCATGCAGCTAAGACCATATTGGGATACTGTGGCTGGCCTAAACTGCCATTGTAGCGACCTAATGCACGATACAAATCACCGCGCTCAATATCTAAATAGTGCCTTAAAATTGTACATCCATAACGTAGATTGGTCCGTAAAAGGAATAAATTATGGTCATGAGCACCAATGCTGCGTGGCCAAAATGGCATAATCTGCATAAAGCCGCGTGCACCAGATGATGATACGGCATATTTTTTAAAGCCACTTTCTACATGAATCAAACCTAATACCATTTGCGGGTCTAGGCCAGCGCGGGTTGCTTCATAGTGTACTGTGCGCAATAAATCTTCACGATAGGTTTCGTCTGGAATGCGACTTTTAAGACGCTGAGACATTTCATTGAGCCACGCATTACCTTCTTCAGGGGTGGCAAACATGAGTTTAGGTTCGGCACGGTCACTAATGCTACGTTGCATCATTGCCTTTACGCTATTAGATAATGGCTCTTCAATTTGTGACCCAGCAAAGCTCATGGTTGAAACCAAAGTTCCAAACAATACGAACAAGCCACATTGAATAATTCTAAGCATAGTTAATTATATGGCCACTTTTTGCATAAATTCAACCACATTAGTCATTAATACTGATTGCGCTTCTGCATCTGCTCTGGCTTTATACTCCACCATACCGTCTGCTAAACCACGCTCACCAATGACTAATCGATGGGGTAAGCCCATTAAATCGGCTTCTGCGAACATGACGCCAGGGCGCTCACCTCTGTCATCTAACAGTACGTCTACACCAGCGGTCACTAATTCACTATATAAAGTATTAGCCGCTAATTTAACCGGTTCAGATTTGTCGTAGCCAATAGGACAAATTGCCACCGAAAATGGCGCCATACTTGCAGGGAAAATAATGCCGCGTTCATCATTCCCTTGTTCAATCGCAGCCCCTACAATCCGT
>CAILFU010000023.1 GCA_903833595.1 uncultured Pseudomonadota bacterium | reverse complement strand
TGGCCAGATTACGTGCTGCACCAAATGGTGACAGTGATGCGCGGGGGCGAAGAAATAAAGCTTTCCAAGCGCGCCGGCAGTTATGTAACTTTACGTGATTTGATTGAAGAAGTAGGTTGCGATGCCACACGTTATTTCTTAGCGGCACGTCGCTCGGATTCACAATTGGTATTTGATATTGATTTGGCTAGAGCACAAACCAATGACAATCCTGTTTTCTATATTCAGTATGCGCACGCTAGAATTTGTAGCGTATTAGCTCAGTGGGCAGGTGAAGTTGCAATCTTAAATAATGCAGACTTAAGGTCGCTCACCAATCCCCATGAAACATCGCTAATGCAACGTCTAAGCAGTTATCCTGAAACGGTAGCTAATGCTGCAACAGAACTTGCGCCACATATCATTGCAAATTACTTAAAAGAATTAGCCAGTGATTTACATAGTTATTACAATGAATATAAGTTTTTAATTGATGATGAAACAGTTAAAATAGCCCGCTTGAGCTTAATTTATGCCACCCGACAAGTACTTAAAAATGGCTTATATTTACTTGGTGTTAGCGCACCAGAAAAAATGTAATCTATTTTAAACATAAAGCAACATGAGGGTGTGGGGAGCACAGCAATAAGGCCCAACAAAGTCCGTTGTAATAGACAGATTAAATAAGGATTAGAATTAATGATGAGTAGAGATTACAAACCCAGCCCTGAAAGATCAAAAAATACCAGTAAGAGTAATCCGTTTTTAACAGGGTCATTAATTGGGTTTTTATTAGGTGTTGCCACATCATTAGGTGTAGTCATGTTTATTAAAGGTGGTGAAAGCCCTTTTGCCAACCAAACAAGCACTGAAGTATCAAAGTCAGTGGCAGAGAAAATGAAAGACAAAGCTACCGCTGATGAAGCTAATGCTAATGCTGACAAGTTAACTTCTGCTGAAAATCCAACTAATAATGAAGAAACTCGCTTTGATTTTTACACAATTTTGCCTGGTAGCGAGAGCAAGGTCAGCAAAGAAGAAGAAATAAAAATTAAAGAAGATGCACCAGAACCAGCAGTACTAACAAGTTATTTTTTACAAGTAGGCGCATTTCAGACCGGTGAAGAAGCCGATAACATGAAAGCTAAATTAGCGCTCCAAGGCTTTGAAGCTATCGTACAAACCGCGACCATTCCAGATAAAGGCGTATGGCATCGTGTACGCGTTGGGCCATTGAGCAATTTAGATCAGATTAATAAAACTAAAAATGATTTAGTTAAAAATGGTTTTAAAGCCGATTTAATTAAAGTTAATATCGACAATCCATAACAATCATTACAAGCCGGCATTTATTATATTGTGAATTGTCAGCCAAAATAAAAGTCATACGTTTCATTACAAGTAAAGTATATCAATTCGTATCCATCAAATTTAGATTTCGTTAAAAGGAAGTTAAACATGAAAAAAATGTTGAGCGCACTAATGTTATTAGCCTCTTTCAATGTATTAGCAGCAGATCCACAAATCGGTAAGGATTTTGATAAAACACTGCAAGTCATACCCTCTGACAACCCAAATAAAATTGAAGTGACTGAGGTGTTTTGGTATGGCTGTATCCATTGCTATCACATGGATCCACTACTCAACGCTTGGGTCAAGAAATTGCCTGCAGATGTAGTGTTCAAACGCATGCCTGGCCTACCTCAACCTGCTTGGGCGCCGATGGCAAAAGCTTTCTATGCTATGGACGATTTGAAATTATCAGATAAATTACACACTGCTTTGTTTGATGCTATTCATAAAGAAAAAGTACTAGACCCCACCAACGAAGTAGCTGCTATTGATTGGATGACTAAAAAAAGTGGTTTAGATAAGAGTAAAGTAGATGCTGCATTCAAATCATTTTCTATGAACAACAAATTAAACCAAGCTGCACAATACTTCCGTGCGACAGGTGCAACTGGTGTACCTAGCTTTATCATTAACGGTCAATTCATCACCTCAAGCACGATGGCCGGTGGTAACGAACAAGCTCTCAAAACCGTAGATTATATTGTGGGTAACATTCGCGCGGATAAAACTAATTCAGCAAAAAAGTAACTGGGGGTTTAATAGGGTTTAAATCTTTCATGAAAAATATATTTCATTATTAATTTTTATCATTAGATCTTCAGATGCGCCTAATTGAACCCGTTTTTATCTCTTGGTAAAAACGGGTTTTTTACGCCTATAATATTTCATCATCCAATTGAAATTCAGAGAAGGCATCACTCATGAAGATTTTTATCACTGGCGCATCTAGCGGCATCGGAGCTGCAATCGCTACAGAATATGCGAAGCGGTATGCCAACAATAATACAATAATAGGACTAGTTTCTAGACGTAGTGAGCACTTACAAAATCTCAAGTCTACATTAGAAAATTCATATCAAATTCAATGTATTAGTTATCCACTAGACGTGCGTAACAAGACAGCACTTGCGACTGCGGCTGAGCACTTTATGCAACAATATGGCGCACCGGATGTAGTCATTGCCTGCGCTGGCGTTAGCCGTGGAACGCTCACCGAACATGAGGAAGACATTGCTGCATTTCAAGCTGTGATGGATATTAACTTAATGGGCTTGGTGCATACTTTTCAGCCATTCATCGCAGCCATGCGCGCAATAGGTCATGGGCAGTTAGTTGGCATTGCAAGTGTAGCTGGCATACGTGGATTGCCTGGTGCAGGGGCTTATAGTGCAAGCAAGGCGGCAGCGATTAGCTATTTAGAAAGTTTACGGGTCGAAATGGCAGCTAGCAATATTGCGGTGACAACTATTGCACCTGGCTATATTCGTACACCCATGACAGATGTAAATGCTTACAAAATGCCTTTTTTAATGGATGCTGATGTTGCCGCTGTGAAATTTGTACGAGCGATTGAGCAGAAACGCCGCTTTGTAGTCATTCCATGGCAAATGGGCTGGGTAGCGAAATTCATGCGTTTTATACCACCATTTTTGTGGGATTTTGCCATGAAAAAAGCGCCTTATAAACCCAGATTAAACTGGGATTGGCTTTAATGGCTAAAAACTTTTTATACGGGAATCACGGACAACCAAGATTAACATACCCCATTAAACTCACATGCCATTCACTTACCTGGTGATTGGTTTGTATCGGATGCGTTTCGGTTTAGCACCTTCTTCACCCAAACGTTTACGTTTATCGGCTTCGTATTCCTGATAATTGCCATTAAAGAATGTCCACTGTGACTCACCTTCTGCCGCCAAAATGTGAGTGGCGATACGGTCTAAAAACCATCGATCATGTGAAATCACCAATACACAACCAGCAAACTCTAGCAATGCATCTTCTAGTGCACGTAAGGTTTCTACATCTAAGTCATTTGAAGGTTCATCTAGCAACAACACATTGCCGCCAGAAATGAGTGTTTTAGCTAAATGTAAGCGACCACGCTCACCACCAGAAAGTTGGCCAACGATTTTTTGTTGGTCACCCCCTTTAAAATTAAAACGGCCAATGTAGGCGCGTGATGGAGTTTCATAGCGTCCCACCGTTAAAATATCTGAGCCACCAGATATTTCATCAAACACGGTTTTAGCATCACTCAAGGCATCGCGACTTTGATCGACATAAGCCATTTTCACGGTGCTACCAATTCTCACCTCACCACTATCTGGCTGCTCTTTACCCGTAATCATTTTAAACAATGTAGATTTACCCGCACCGTTTGGCCCGATAATACCGACAATAGCACCAGCGGGTACAGTAAAGCTTAGATTATCAATCAGCAAGCGGTCTTTAAAAGCTTTACTCACCCCATTAAATTCAATGACCTGATCGCCTAAACGTTCTCCGACAGGAATAAAAATCTCCTGAGTTTCGTTACGTTTTTGGTATTCTGCACTGGCCAGTTCTTCATAGCGCGCAATACGCGATTTACTCTTAGCTTGGCGAGCTTTAGGGTTTTGACGCACCCATTCCAACTCAGTATTGAGTGCTTTACGACGTGAAGACTCTTGTGACTCTTCTAGCGCTAAACGTGCTTGTTTTTGATCTAGCCAGCTAGAATAGTTACCTTTCCAAGGAATACCATGGCCACGGTCTAACTCTAAAATCCATTCTGCGGCATTATCGAGAAAGTATCTATCATGCGTAACAGCGACCACAGTCCCGGGAAATCTCACTAAGAACTGCTCTAACCACTCTACTGACTCAGCATCCAAATGGTTGGTCGGCTCATCTAATAACAGCATATCTGGCTTGGAAAGCAATAATTTGCACAAGGCTACTCGACGTTTTTCACCACCTGATAATGGGCCTATTTTTGCATCCCAAGGCGGTAAGCGTAACGCATCGGCAGCTATCTCAAGTTGAGTAGCTAAATCTGCACCACTGGCGGCAATAATATTTTCATACTTAGCTTGTAATTCAGCCAGCTTATCAAAATCAGCATCTGGCTCAGCATAGGCTGCATAAACCGCCTCTAAATTAGCTTGCGCCTGCATGACCTCACCCATGCCAGATTCAACCTCTTCACGCACAGTCTTTTCCGGATCTAGTTGAGGCTCTTGCGGCAAATAGCCAATAGAAAGGTTAGGTTGCCACTGCACTTCACCTTCAAACTCTTTATCAACTCCCGCCATAATGCGAAGTACGGTTGACTTACCTGAACCATTCAAGCCCAATAAACCAATTTTGGCACCCGGGAAAAAAGACAGTGAAATATCTTTAATAATCTGTTTTTTAGGGGGAACCGTTTTGCTCACGCGGAGCATAGACATTACATATTGCGCCATGATGTTAATTGCTTATAAAAAATGAAAGCTTAACAGAAAGTATGGCGGCTTGCTCACTATCAAGTATGTCGCAAATGTAACGATGGTAATCTAGGTATAATGCATGCACTTCTAAGAATACAAAATATAACCATGGCCATCAAATCCACTATTTATAAAATCGATCTACAAGTTTCGGATATGGATCGTAATTATTATCACCAACATACCTTAACACTAGCCAAACACCCGTCAGAAACTGACGAACGTGTGATGGTAAGATTGATAGGTTTTTCTATGTATGCCAATGAAGCGCTGATTTTTGGCAAAGGTTTAAGTGATGATGAAGAGCCCGACTTATGGCAAAAAGACCTGACGGGTGCAATTGAACTATGGATGGATGTAGGCTTACCTACCGAACGTGATATTCGTAAAGCAGCCGGACGCGCCAAGCAAGTGGTGGTTGTACTTTATGGTGGAAGAGTTGCCGATATGTGGTGGACTCAAAACAGCAAAGCCTTACTTAAAACCAACAACCTAACTGTGATTAATTTACCTGACACTAAAGAACTGGCAGGCATTGCAGAGCGTGGCTTAAATATTAGTTGTACCATACAAGATGGTCAAATTATGGTGGGGCATGATAACGGCAGCTTTGATATCACGCCTATCGTATTAAAAGAGCCAAGCGCTTATTAAAATTTACTTACTCCACCGTCACACTCTTCGCTAAATTTCTTGGCTTATCGACGTCAGTGCCTTTTAACAAAGCAGCATGATAAGCTAACATCTGCACAGGAATTGTGTGCAGAATGGGAGACAACACACCCACATGACGCGGCGTACGAATCACATGCACCCCTTCCGACTCAGTAAAGTGGCTATCAGCATCGGCAAATACAAATAATTCGCCTCCGCGCGCTTTCACTTCTTGCATATTAGATTTTACTTTTTCTAACAGCACATCATTAGGTGCTATCACTACCACGGGCATTTCATTATCTACTAGCGCAAGTGGCCCATGTTTAAGCTCGCCAGCAGGGTAAGCCTCGGCATGAATATAAGAAATCTCCTTAAGCTTTAGGGCGCCTTCTAACGCAATTGGATAATGTATGCCACGCCCTAAAAACAAAGCGTGCTGTTTATTGGCAAATCTTTTAGCCCATTCACGAATTTGTGGTTCTAAATTAAGCGCATGCTGCACGCTACCCGCTAATTGGCGCAGTGCGCTTAGGTATGACTGCTCCACTTTTCTATCTAGTAAACCGCGTTGTTTGGCTAAAGTAGCCGCCAAAGTAAACAAAGCAACTAATTGTGTGGTGAAAGCTTTTGTAGACGCTACGCCAATTTCCGCCCCTGCACGCGTATAAAAAACCAATTGAGAAGCCCTTGGAATAGCGCTCTCTTGTACGTTACAGATTGCTAAAGTCAGGCTTTGTCCTAATGATTTCGCATGTTTTAGCGCTTCCATGGTATCCAAAGTTTCACCCGATTGTGAAATCGTCACAATCAATTGTTTTGGATTAGCCACGGATTCACGATAGCGATATTCACTGGCAATTTCCACATTGGTCGGTAATTTTGCAATGCTTTCTAGCCAGTATTTAGCCGTGAGGGCGGCGTAGTAGCTAGTGCCAGCAGCAAGTATCAGGATGCTATCTACTTGCTGAAATATTTCACTGGCATTTTCACCGAACAAAGCTGGTGAAAATTGATTGTCATCAATTAGGGCCTCAATGGTGTCTGTCAGTGCCCGTGGTTGTTCGTGAATTTCTTTCTGCATAAAATGCGCGTAAGGACCCAGCTCCATACTGGCAAGCGAGACATCACTTAGGTGGATTTTACGCACAACCTCAGTACCATTGCGACCAAAAATACTCACACCCTCTCGGCGTATATCGGCAACATCGCCATCTTCGAGATAAATCACTTTACGAGTAACAGATAACACCGCAGATACGTCTGAGGCAATGAAATTTTCTCCCTCTCCCAAGCCTATCAATAATGGGCAACCTAAGCGCGCCGTAATCATGTGCTCAGGTTCTTTCACTGAAATCACACTAATAGCGAACGCGCCTGTCAATTCAGCCACTGCTTTTTGAGTAGCCGCTAATAAGGGCAAATCTTGATGATAATAATGTATTAAATGCGCAATTACTTCAGTGTCTGTTTGCGAAGTGAAGTCATAACCAAGGCTTTTTAAATGGGTGCGCTGTTCTTCATGATTTTCAATAATTCCGTTATGGACTACCGCAATTTCACCTTTTGAAACATGCGGGTGTGCGTTACTTTCTGTTACCCCGCCATGGGTGGCCCAACGAGTATGGCCTACGCCTACTTGCCCACTTATTTTTGATTCATTCGCTTTTTCTGTCATTGCAGACACACGACCAACTGCACGCACACGTTCTATACCACTGCTATTTAATACAGCAATGCCCGCAGAATCATAGCCACGATACTCTAAGCGGCTTAAACCTTCTATGAGAGTTGAAACGACATTTCTATTAGCTACTGCACCGACTATTCCGCACATATTATTGCTTTCTCGTATTCTTTTTGTAAGGTAATGACTACTACCGATTAAGTTAATCGGCTATTTTTTAATTTTCACTGGTCGCTTCCAACTCGCTATCGATTTTTGCTCTTTCGCTCGGCAGAAGGTCAGTTGATCTGCTGGTGCATCTTTAGTAATAGTAGACCCTGCCCCAATTGTCGCGCCCTTAGCTATGGTGACAGGCGCAACCAACTGTGAATCTGATCCAATAAACACATCGTCTTCGATTACTGTTCTAAATTTATTAGCACCATCGTAATTGCATGTGATGGTACCTGCACCGATATTCACGTTTTTACCTACGGTTGCATCACCTACATAGCTCAAATGATTGATTTTGCTACCTAGGTCCACTTGTGAATTTTTGAGTTCAACAAAATTACCCACATGCGTATGAGCAGCCAGTATCGTGCCGGGTCTTAATCTAGCAAATGGTCCTATGCGTGCATTTTCACCTATTTGTGTATCATCAATATGAGTAAATGGTGCAATGTGCGTGCCCGCATCAATAACAGCATTTTTGATTACGCAATTGGCAGCGATTTTAACTTTATCACCCAAACGAACATTACCTTCAAATAAGCAATTCACATCAATCTCTACATCACGACCACAACTCAGTGTGCCGCGTATATCTAATCGTGCAGGGTCTTTAAGGGTGACTCCTTGCAGTAATAGTTGATGCGCATAACGTGTTTGATAGATGCGCTCAATTTTAGCCAAATCAGTTTTTGCATTGATACCTGTCACCGACCATTCATCTTCTGTTATTTCAGCCACCACCGACACCCCTTGCTGTACTGCAAATTCGACAATATCTGTTAAATAATACTCACCTTGGACATTATCATTAGTGAGCTGAGCTAACCATTTAACTAGATATTGATTGGGCATCGCCATTATGCCAGTATTCACTTCTATGATTTTTTGCTGCAGCGCAGTGGCATCTTTATGTTCAACAATCGCTCTAATTTGACCATGGGGATCACGTATCATACGACCATAGCCGGTTGGATCTGCTTTATTAAAAGATAAGATTGCTAATTTGTCACTCGCTTGCGAGAGTAATTTTTGACAGTCCAAAGTATCGACTAAAGGCACGTCACCCAATAAAATAAGTGTATTTGCATCATCATCTAAATATGCTACCGCTTGTTGCACAGCATGGCCGGTGCCCATTTGTTCGGCCTGCTTCACCCAAATAATATTTTCTCCAAGAAAGGTGTCTTTTACCGTTTCTCCACCAAAGCCGTAAACAACGATAATCTTATTTGGCTTAAGTGTTTTAGCACAGGTGATGACATGGCCTAAAATAGACATTGCACCAATCTCATGCAACACCTTAGGTGTATCTGAATGCATGCGTGTGCCCTTGCCGGCAGCGAGAATGACAATATTCAATTTACTCATTTTTAGTTAGTTAATCTCTTAAAGATTGTTTATTTTTATAGGCAAAGTATAACAAAAAAGGCAGCCTAAGCTGCCTTTTTTGCTTTTAATCCACTGTTTTGTGACTAGTGTGCTGTTTTACGTAAGCGTTCAATAGTTTGAATCTGTGCCAACGCCTCTGATAATTCAGCTTGTGCTGCTGCATAGTTGACGTCTGAAGTTCTATTTTTCAATGCCTCTTCAGCGGCCTCTTTTGCTGCCATTGCTTTTGCTTCATCTAAATCGCGACCACGAACCGCCGTATCTGCCAACACTGTAATAATACCTGGTTGTACTTCTAGCAATCCACCAGAGAGATAAATCAATACTTCTGACGCCTCATTAGCTTGCTTGATACGCAGCGCCCCTGGTTTGATGGTTGAAATCATTGGCGCATGATTTGGATAAATACCCACTTCACCAGCGCTAGCAGGTGCAACCACAAACTCAGCTTCACCTGAAAATATGCTTGCTTCTGCACTGACTACATCAATATGAACAGTATTTGCCATCTTTTTTCCTTAACCAATTAACTAATAACTAAAGTCTATCGACCCTCAACTAGTTAAGTGTTTTTGCCTTTTCAACAGCTTCTTCAATTGCGCCTACCATATAGAAAGCTTGCTCTGGTAAGTGATCATACTCACCTGCAACAATGGCTTTAAAGCCTTTGATAGTTTCTTTTAATGGCACATATTTACCTGGTGCACCGGTAAATACTTCAGCTACGTGGAATGGTTGTGACAAGAAACGTTGAATTTTACGTGCACGACCAACAGCTAATTTATCTTCTGGCGATAATTCATCCATGCCCAAAATAGCAATAATGTCGCGTAATTCTTTATAACGTTGCAGTGTTTGTTGAACTGAGCGGGCTACATTGTAGTGCTCTTCACCAACCACTAGTGGATCTAATTGGCGTGATGTTGAATCTAGTGGATCTACCGCTGGGTAGATACCTAAAGAAGCAATATCACGTGACAATACAACAGTTGAATCCAAATGTTGGAAAGTAGTTGCAGGTGATGGATCGGTCAAGTCATCGGCAGGTACATATACCGCTTGAATTGACGTAATAGAACCCGCTTTAGTTGATGTAATACGCTCTTGTAAGCGGCCCATTTCATCTGCTAACGTTGGTTGGTAACCCACCGCTGAAGGCATACGACCTAATAGTGCAGATACTTCTGTACCGGCTAAAGTATAGCGATAAATATTATCCACAAAGAACAATACATCACGACCTTCGTCACGGAATTTTTCAGCCATGGTCAGGCCTGACAAAGCTACACGTAAACGGTTACCTGGTGGCTCGTTCATTTGACCGAACACCATGGCAACTTTTGATTCTTTCATGTTATCAAGCTTGATAACACCTGCTTCTGCCATTTCATGGTAGAAGTCATTACCCTCACGAGTACGCTCGCCCACACCAGCAAATACTGATAAACCTGAGTGCTGTTTAGCAATGTTGTTAATCAATTCCAACATGTTCACGGTTTTACCTACACCAGCACCACCGAATAAACCAACTTTACCGCCTTTAGCAAACGGGCAAACTAAATCAATAACCTTGATACCAGTTTCTAATAAGTCAACGCTTGGTGAAAGCTCTTCAAAAGTTGGTGCTTTTTGGTGAATAGCACGACGCTCGTCACATTCAATCGGACCCGCTTCATCAATTGGACGGCCTAAAACATCCATAATACGGCCTAATGTCCCAGTACCAACTGGTACTGTAATTTGGCTTCCTGTCGACTTAAACATTGTTCCACGAGCAAGACCATCTGATGAGCCCATAGCAATGGTACGTACAATGCCGTCACCTAGCTGCTGTTGCACTTCAAGTGTCAAGCCTGCTTCTGCTTGGCTTGAAGCATCATCAATTAATAATGCCTCAAATACTTTAGGCATTTGATCACGTGGAAACTCAACGTCTACCACCGCGCCAATACATTGCACTACTTTACCAATTTTCGCTGTACTCATTTTTTATATCCTATTCAAGCTAATCTGTTGAATTGTAATTTAATTCTTAAAAATTTATGAAACTGCTGCCGCACCACCGACGATTTCTGAAATCTCTTTGGTAATGGCGGCTTGACGTGCTTTGTTGTATATCAACTTTAAATCACCAATTACTTCTTTTGCATTGTCAGAAGCTGATTTCATCGCCACCATACGTGATGATTGCTCTGAAGCCATGTTCTCTGCCACCGCGTTATAAACCAATGATTCAATATAACGCACCATTAATTGGTCGATTACCGGCTTTGACTCTGGCTCATAAATGTAATCCCAGTGACCTTTTGCTGCGCCAATTTGCAACGCACTTTTAATCACTGCGCTGGTAGTAAGCGCTTCAGTTTTTTCTTGCTCCGCATGTGTACCCAAGCGTTCACTTGTTAACGGTAGCAATTGCTCTAAAACTGGTTCTTGCTTCATCGTGTTAATAAAGCGTGTGTAGCAAATATGCAACTGATCAATTTCACCAGAAGTATAAGCGTCCAACATCACCTTAATCGTACCAATCAATGTTTCTAGATGCGGTACATCGCCTAAACCAGTAATGTGCGATTTAACTGTTGCCCCTACACGGTTCATAAAGGCATAACCTTTATTACCGATTGCACTGACAGTTAGCGCTTTACCTTCGGCTTCCCAACTTTTCATTTGGTTAATAGATAGTCGCAATACGTTTGTATTCAAACCGCCACAAAGCCCTTTATCAGAGCTCACCACGATAATGCCAATATTTTTTACATTCTCACGCTTAATAAGAAAAGGGTGCTTGTATTCCGAATGTGCCAAAGAAAGATGGGCCGCTACATTGCGAATTTTGTCAGCATAGGGACGGCTAGCGCGCATTCTATCTTGCGCTTTACGCATTTTAGAAGCGGCTACCATTTCCATTGCCTTGGTGATCTTACGTGTATTTTCTACACTCTTGATCTTGGTTCTAATCTCTTTACTACCAGCCATTTTAGTGTCCTAATAGTTTCAAGATTAGTATGCGTTTGTAGCTTTAAAGTCTTGAATTGCGGCTTCAACAGCTTTTTCGTTATCACCAGCTAAATCTTTGCTTTTTTCAATGCCATCCATCAAAGCTTTATATTTAGAAGCCATGAATCCGTGTAATGAATTTTCAACCGCTAGTATCTTGTTGGTAGGAACATCGTCAAAATAACCTTTATTTGCCGCTAACAAAGTAATCGCCATGTTAGAAACGCTTAATGGTGCGTATTGTGCTTGTTTCATCAACTCAGTAAACATGCGACCGCGATCTAATTGTTTACGAGTAGCTTCATCTAAATCAGAAGCGAACTGCGCGAAAGCCGCTAATTCACGGTATTGCGCTAAAGCTAAACGTACACCGCCACCCAATTTTTTAATTACTTTAGTTTGCGCTGCACCACCCACGCGAGATACTGAAATACCAGCATTAATCGCAGGACGAATACCAGCATTGAACAAGTCAGTTTCTAAGAAAATTTGGCCATCAGTAATTGAAATGACGTTAGTTGGAACAAACGCAGATACATCGCCCGCTGCAGTTTCAATCACAGGCAATGCCGTTAATGAACCTGTTTTACCTTTAACTGCACCATTAGTGAATTTTTCTACATAATCTTCATTCACGCGAGCAGCACGCTCTAACAAACGTGAGTGAATATAAAACACATCGCCTGGGTAAGCTTCACGACCTGGTGGGCGGCGTAATAGTAATGAAATTTGACGATAAGCAATCGCTTGTTTAGTCAAATCATCATAAACAATTAATGCATCTTCACCACGATCACGGAAATATTCACCCATCGTACAACCAGCATATGGCGCTAAGAATTGTAATGCGGCTGAATCAGATGCAGTAGCAGCTACAACAATGGTGTAGGCCATTGCACCGTTTTCTTCAAGTTTACGTACCACGTTAGCAACTGTAGAAGCCTTTTGCCCAATCGCAACATAAATACAGGTCATGTTTTGACCTTTTTGATTGATGATGGCATCAATCGCAACGGCAGTTTTACCTGTTTGACGATCGCCAATAATCAATTCACGTTGACCACGGCCAACTGGCACCATTGAGTCTACTGATTTCAAACCAGTTTGTACTGGTTGTGAAACTGACTTACGAGCAATAACGCCTGGTGCGACTTTTTCAATTTTGTCAGTCATTTTTGCATTGACTGGACCTTTACCATCAATTGGCTGACCAAGTGCATTCACTACGCGACCAATTAATTCAGGCCCTACTGGCACTTCTAAAATACGACCAGTACATTTACAAATGTCGCCTTCAGTAATATGTTCGTAGTCACCTAAAACTACGGCACCCACTGAGTCACGCTCTAAGTTAAGCGCTAGACCAAATGTATTGCCTGGGAATTCGATCATCTCGCCGGCCATCACGTTTGAAAGGCCGTGAATACGTACGATACCATCGGTTACTGAAATTACTGTACCTTGAGTACGTGCTTCAGCTGAGGTAGAAAAATTTTCTAATCTGCTTTTAATCAGCTCACTGATTTCTGATGTAGATAACTGCATTGTGGCTCCTAATGTATTCTTTGCCTAAAATTTTCTTTAACTTATGCAGAAAGCGTATAAGCTAAATTTTGTAACTGACTTTTGACGGATGCGTCTATCACGGTATCGCCAACAATAATTTTAATGCCACCAATAAGTTCTGAATCGACAGAAACATTGGCTTCAATCTTTTTACCAAACTTAACTTCTAAACGCTTTACTAAATCCTTCACCTCTGCAGCACTAGGCTTAGCAGCGGCAATAATTTGTGCATCTAACGTACCTTCATCTAAAGCTTTAAGCTCTTCAAAGGCAGCAGTAATGGCAGGTAATATAGACATACGTCCGTATTCAACCAAAACTTTAATCAAGTTTTGACCATGGTCATTTAGCTTGTCACCACACACTTTTAAGAAAGCGGCTTGCAACTCGCTACTGACGACTTTAGGGTCTTGGATGTAAGCTTGCATCTGACTGTCGC
Source organism: uncultured Pseudomonadota bacterium (assembly GCA_903833595.1). Classification (GTDB taxonomy): domain Bacteria; phylum Pseudomonadota; class Gammaproteobacteria; order Burkholderiales; family Methylophilaceae; genus Methylotenera. Next base: position 6,274 of record CAILFU010000023.1, on the reverse strand, counting down.
TAGCGACACTAGACGCAAAACTCAACATCTCAGACCATTTAGCCAAGGCTTTTTGCTCTTTGCCAAGATTAAAAGCGGCAACTGCGTAAGGTCTTGCGATGGTTGAAATTTCAGCCATGCTTATAGCTCCGCAGCAAGTTTAGACAACATCTCGCTATGTGCGCTTGCGTTAATTTCTTTACGCAATATTTTTTCAGCACCAGCAATTGCAAGTGCAGACACTTGCGAACGTAAGCCTTCTTTTGCACGATTCACTTCTTGATCAATTTCAGCCTTAGCGCCGGCAATAATACGCTCGCCTTCAATCTTAGCTGTGCCTTTAGCATCTTCCACGATTTGAGATCCACGCTTTTCAGCTTGACCTATAATCTCGCTGGCCTTTTGCTTAGCTTCATTCAAAGTTATTTCTGATTTTTTAGCTGCCACTTCTAAAGCATTTCTGCCTTCTGAAGCTGCTGCCAAACCATCAGCAATTTCCTTTTGGCGCGTTTCAATCGCTGATAATAGCGGTGGCCAAACGAATTTCACTGTGAACCAAATCAACACAGCAAATGCGATGGCTTGTGCGATAAGTGTAAAGTTGATGTTCATTACTTACTCCAATATTTAAGTCGTTTAATTTGCGCTAGATGCTATTGCAAACCAGCAGCCAAATTATTTAAGCTAAATTACTTAGCAACTACGCTTAATAATGGGTTAGCAAATGCAAACATCATTGCTAGACCAACGCCAATAATGAAAGAAGCATCGATAAGACCTAATAGCAAGAATACTTTACCTTGCAATTGTGGAATCATTTCTGGTTGACGAGCAGCGCCTTCTAAAAAGCTTGCGCACATAATACCAATACCGATACAAGCACCTGCAGCGCCTAAACCAATAATTAAACCAATACCAACGCCTGTGTACGCTTGAATCATTGCTAAAGAATCCATTTTGTTACCCTCTCTAAAATTAAACTTACAACTAAAAACTACTTATTAAAATAAAACTACTTAAAACTAATGCGATTCATGTGCCATGGCTAGATAAACCACGGTCAACATCATGAAAATAAACGCTTGCAATGCTACGATTAAAATGTGGAAGATTGACCAACCAGCACCTAAAATCGCACCAAAAATTGTTCCAGTTACGCCTGTTGCAGCCCATAAACCAATCAGCAAGAAAATAACCTCACCGGCATACATATTGCCGAATAACCGCAATGAATGTGAAAGTGGCTTGGAGATATATTCAATAAGGTTGAAAGCAAAGTTTGCAACAAATAATAATGGGCTTAACAACATGCCAATTGCACCGCCTAAGCTTTTTGGTGCAGCAAAACTAGGTGAGCCAAATGGAGCACAGAATAACTCGTGAATCCAACCGCCCAAGCCTTTAACTTTAATTGAAAAGAAAATCATAAGAATCCACACCGCTAATGCCAGTGCAAATGTAGTATTGATGTCTGAAGTTGGGACACTACGCCAATGCTCTAAGCCAAGTGGCGCGTAAACGAAATGGTGCATTACATCTACCGGTAAGAAGTCCATGGCGTTCATGGCTAAAACCCATAGAAATACCGTTAATGCTGTTGGTGCAATAAAACTATGGCGATTGCCGTGGAATATGTTTTTAACTTGCTCGTCTACAAAACTAAAAATTAATTCAACAAATGCCTGACCTTTACTTGGCACGCCTGAAGATGCGCCACGAGCTACCCACCAGATTAAGCCCATTACTAGCACACCCAACAATACTGACATAATTAAGCTGTCGTAATTTAATACCCAAAAACTACCGTCACCAATAGGTTTAGCGTTAAAGCTTAAATGGTGCGTAATATAGCTCGAGGGGGTGAGTGCTTGTTCTGCGTGTTCTGTAGCCATAATCTAATATTTACTCTAACTAAATTGTTGTTTAAATTAAACTTTTAATCTACTAAGCGCTGCACCTGAAAACAGTGCTGCTGCTGCCAATCCTGCAATCAGTGCAAATGGCACCAGCTGCTTATACACATTAAAAATGATTGCCAACAAAATGATAATCACTAAAATTTTTACTGCTTCCGCTTTTAGCAGATTGACTAAAATTGCAGTGGGATCTTCTGCACCTACACTTCGTTTTGCAATTAAAGTGGCCGTTATCGCCCCTAATAAAACTGATGCCCCACCTAGTACCGCTGAAACACTTGCATTTAATCCTGAAACTAACAGCGCCACTACCGCAACCACCAACGTTGCTACTAGTTGAACTTTAAGCATTTTACTAAAAACATCGGATGTGATGGATGCTGACAATGACTTAAACCTAGTTAATTTTGACACTTAAACTGTTATTGCTTTCACGACCCCTACTTTCATCGTTTAGCAAAGACCGCGATTCTGAATTATTACCGCACTTTAGTCAAGAGCTAAGTTCAAGCAAAATGAAACACTTAGCGCATAATTTTGCTAATAATCTCGTCCAGTTGATCTAAATTTGCATAGTTAATTTTCAATGTACCAGCACCGTTAGCTCCAGCTTTAATGTTGACGGTCGCACCTAATTTATCACTTAATGCCTCTTGTAGACTTAAAACGTCATGATTAACTTTGGTTTTGTGACCTAATTTTTGACTATTTTCTTTAACTACTGGCGATACTTGTTCGTTATGTTTTTTAACCAAACCCTCTGCATCACGCACTGAAAAATTATTTTGAATAATTTCTTCAGCCAACATCACTTGTTGCGCACCACTCAAACCAATTAAGGTACGTGCATGGCCCATATCTATTCTTCCATGCATCAACATATCCTGCACTGGCGCACATAGACTTAGTAAGCGCAATAAGTTAGAGACTGCAACACGTGAACGGCCGACGGCTAACGCTGCTTTTTCATGAGTCATGGCAAATTCATCAATTAACCGCTTGATGCCTTGCGCTTCTTCTAGCGGATTTAAATTTTCCCGCTGGATATTTTCAATGAGCGCCATTGCTAATGCAGCTTCATCGGCAATTTCACGCACCAACACAGGTATTTCTTCTAGGCCCGCCATTTTACTTGCTCGCCAACGACGTTCACCGGCGATGATTTCATATTGCTCATCATCAATATGGCGCACTAAAATGGGCTGCATAATACCCTGGACTTTAATTGAAGCTGCCAAAGTCTGCAAAGCAGCATCATCCATATAGCTACGTGGCTGGTATTTACCAGGGCGTAATTGTTCCACCTTGAGCATTAACAGCGAATCTGCCTCGCCCACAGTCCCCATATCGCCGGCTAATAATGAGTCTAGTCCACGACCCAAACCTCTATTTAAGCCTTTTAGTTTAACCATATTTTTTCTCTTTGCTTATATTATCTTTCTCTGTCACTTCTTTCGCCAACTCCACATAAGCCTGCGACCCCTTTGAGCTTTTATCGTAGCTCAGCACAGGCAAGCCATAGCTTGGCGCTTCGGCCAAACGAATGTTGCGCGGAATAATTGTTTTATAAACTTTATCACCAAAATGACTGATAAGCTGAGCCGACACTTGCTGTGCCAACATATTGCGATTATCAAACAAGGTGCGTAACAAGCCTTCGATCTCTAAGGTAGGATTTAAGCGCGCACGTACTTTTTTAATCGTATTAACCAAATCAGAAAGACCTTCTAACGCATAATACTCACACTGCATCGGGATTAATACGGCGTTGGATGCAGTTAGCGCATTGACCGTCACTAAATTTAAAGCGGGCGGGCAATCAAGTAACACGAAATCATAAGATATACCATCCTCAGCATTCACCAACTTGGCTATGGCAACTTTTAAACGGTTTTCACGTGCCAACTCATTCACCAACTCAACTTCAGCTCCTGCCAATTCACGATTAGACGGCGCAACATCAAAACCACCTTTTTCGCTGCTTAAAATCACTTCTTTCAGTGTTTTTTCACCAATCAGCACATGATAAATACTATGTTTTAGATGTGTTTTATCAATACCACTTCCAGTGCTGGCATTCCCTTGGGGATCAAGATCTATCAGTAAAACTTTTTTTCCTAAACTTGCCAAACTAGCGGCCAAGTTAACACAAGTCGTGGTTTTACCCACGCCGCCTTTTTGATTAGTAATAGCTAAAATTCTCATATGATCTATTTTTTAATTTAATAAGCTTACAAAAAACTCGGGTTTAAAAAGATTAGATGCCGCTCAGCATCTAAACCAGCCACTTTTAACACTTCAATTTTACCCACTTGTATACCGCCATTTTTAAAACATAACGCTTTAAACTCACGGTTTTCAAATTCATGCTCAGGCACAACGCCTTTCATGGCTAGCCAGTGCCCACCATCTGCTAGCAAGTGTTTTGTTAACTTAATAAATAGGCCAATCTCAGAAAATGCACGTGAAATAATCACATCAAATCCGGTATCTTGATTAAAGCTTTCTTTTTTGAAAGTCTCTACACGTCCGGCTAATACATGAAAATTACTTAAGTCCAATTCACCTTTGACTTGCCGCATAAAACTAGTCTTTTTTTGTACCGAGTCAATTGCGGTCACCTGTAACTCTGGCAAGCAAATAGCCAGTGGAATGCTAGGCAAACCCGCCCCCGCGCCAACGTCTAATAAACTGGTTGCTCCCAAAGACTTAACATGAGGCAACACACTTATGCTATCTAACAAATGCAAGGTCACCATTTCTAATGGCTCACGTACAGCGGTCAGGTTATGAACCTTGTTCCATTTAACAATGAGTAACAAATAAGCAATTAGCTTAACTTGTTTTTCGTTGCTAATTTGCAAACCCATTGCAAGCAAGCCAGCCGCTAACTTAGCTTGCAACGTTTCTTGTAAAATCATGCAGCTTGCTCTATGGTTTTACTACGCGCTTTGCGTTTTAAATAAACCAATAACAATGAAATTGCAGCAGGCGTGATGCCTGAAATACGGCCAGCCTGACCGATTGTTTCTGGTTTTTGTGCATTGAGTTTTTGTTGTGCCTCAATGGGTAAGCCATGGATTTCACGGTAATCTAAATCGCTTGGCAGTTTTGTATTCTCTTGACCACGACTACGTTCCACTTCATCGGTTTGGCGATCTATATAACCTTGATATTTTGCAGCAATTTCTACTTGTTCGCGTACCGCTGGCTCCAACTCACCCAATCCAATTTCACCTAATGATAAAAGTGCCTCATAACTCACTTCCGGACGCCGCAATAATTCAAACAAACTATACTCATGCTCTAATGGTTTCCCAAACATTTCTACCATTTTTTCAACCGGTAAATTTGCCGGCTGTACGAAGGTTTTCTTGAGCCGCTCTTGTTCACGACTGACCGCTTCCAGCTTGCTGCTAAAAACGCCCCAACGCACATCATCAACCAAACCTAATTTTCGACCGATTTCTGTGAGACGCATATCCGCATTATCTTCTCTAAGTTGCAGCCTGTACTCAGCCCGACTAGTAAACATCCGATAAGGTTCGGTAACGCCGCGCGTAATTAAGTCATCCACCAACACACCCAAATATGCCTCATCACGTGCCGGACACCAAGATTCTTTACCTTGCGCGTAAAGTGCCGCATTTGCACCTGCCAACAATCCTTGGGCAGCAGCTTCTTCATAGCCTGTCGTACCGTTAATTTGCCCAGCAAAAAATAAGCCTCGCACGGTTTTGGTTTCTAGCGAGCTTTTTAAGCCGCGCGGGTCATAATAATCGTATTCGATGGCATAACCTGGACGTAGGATATGCGCATGCTCCAAACCCTTAACGGAGCGCACTAACGCCAACTGAATGTCGAATGGCAAACTAGTTGAAATACCATTAGGATAAACTTCATTGGTAGTTAAGCCTTCTGGCTCTAAGAATATCTGATGTGACTCTTTGTCTGCAAACCTATGAATTTTATCTTCAACACTCGGACAGTATCGTGGCCCCACGCCTTCTATCACGCCAGTGTACATAGGCGAACGATCTAAACCGCTACGAATAATATCGTGGGTACGTTCATTAGTATGCGTAATCCAGCAGGGTAGTTGAGCCGGGTGCTGCGCCGCATTACCCAAAAATGAAAATACGGGAACTGGGTCATCCCCAGGCTGCATCGTCATTACAGAATAATCAATGGTGCGACCGTCAATTCGTGGGGGCGTGCCTGTTTTTAGCCTGCCTGCGGGCAAACCAATTTCGCGCAGACGTGCGGCCAAAGAAATGGCCGGCGGGTCACCTGCACGACCCGCACTGTAACTTTGCATACCAACATGCACCAGACCACCCAAAAAAGTACCCGCCGTGAGCACTACAGATTTTGCATTA
>CAILFU010000022.1 GCA_903833595.1 uncultured Pseudomonadota bacterium | reverse complement strand
TACAGAACGGCTGGCCGTATTACGCGCTAATGGTGCAGGAGAGAGGTCAACCACCGCATCTAGTAAAGATTGCACACCAAAATTGTTAATCGCAGAGCCAAAATATACAGGGGTTTGTTTGCCGCTTAAATAGCGTTCTGCATCAAAGGTATGTGATGCACCGCGCACCAGTTCAACATTGATACGTAACTCTTCTGCCACGTGTCCTAGCACTTCATCTAGGCGAGGGTTATCTAAACCTTGAATAATTTCAGACGTGCCTTTATCGGCGCGAGGGTCAAAGAAAGCGATGGTGTCGGTATACAGGTTATAAACGCCACGAAAGCTTTTACCCATGCCTATTGGCCAAGTCATGGGTGCACATTCCATGCCTAAGGTCGTTTCAATTTCATCGAGCAACTCAATCGGCTCGCGACTTTCGCGGTCTAGTTTGTTAATAAACGTGATAATCGGTGTATCCCGCATACGGCAAACGTTTAACAGCTTAATCGTTTGCGCTTCCACACCATTAACCGCGTCAATCACCATGACTGCCGAGTCGACAGCCGTCAGGGTTCTGTAAGTATCTTCTGAAAAGTCATCATGGCCGGGCGTATCGAGCAAGTTCACCATATGTTCACGGTAGGGAAACTGCATGACGGATGAGGTGACTGAAATGCCACGTTGTTTTTCGAGTTCCATCCAGTCCGATGTGGCATGGCGTGATGCTTTACGTCCACGCACTTCACCCGCTACTTGAATCGCGCCACCAAACCATAATAATTTTTCAGTTAAGGTGGTTTTACCAGCATCAGGGTGTGAAATAATGGCAAAGGTTCGACGGCGTTTAATTTCGAGCTGCAAGGCAGTCGGGGCTAGGGATGACATGGTGAACTTTAATCTTTGAATTAAGGCAAGGTCGACATTTTACCTTAAAATTCGCTTTTAAAAATCATGCGGGTGTTGCTAGGCTGTTGCTTAATTTACAATGGCTGTGATTGCCAACGTTTAAATGTATGATGCATTTATAAAAATTGTTACGGAGTCGTCGCATGAACCATAGCTTTCCATTCACTTCTACGGGTGGTTTTTTAGGCTTGTCAATAACAGAAGCCGCTGAGTCAGAGGCTAGTACCTTTGCCGTAGCCGGTATTACTTGGGATGGCTGTGTGACCAATCGCCCAGGTGCGCGCTTTGGCCCTAATGCCATCCGTCAGGCCAGCCACATGTTATGTGGTGATGAGCATCCCTTATTTAATACCACGCTCGTGAATAGCACAGTGGATGTTGGTAATTTATTATTACCGAACACCAGTTTAGAAGCCATGCGTGCCGCACTGATGCCGCAGGCAAGTAAGCTAATTGCTCAACATGAAATGGTGTGGTTGGGCGGCGATCATTCTATTACTTTACCTTTATTGCGTGCTTATCGCGCCCATTACAGCAAGCCCTTAGCTTGCATTCATTTTGATGCGCATTGTGATACTTGGATTAGCCACTTTGGCGAGCCCTCAGGGCATGGCACTTGGGTGTATGAGGCGATTACTGAAGGCTTGGTAGATGCTAAAGCTTTTGTGCAAATTGGTATTCGCTCATCGGGTGAGCGGGCTGCACGCGAATTTGTGTCTGACCAAGGCGGAAGCATCTATACCGCACGCGAGTTGCGTGGCAAAGATGGCGACGCCTTAAATAATGTGATCGATGAAGTGCGCAGTCGTATGGCTAAGGCAGGTAATCCACCACTATATTTAACTTTTGATATTGATGCGCTAGACCCCGCCTTTGCGCCGGGCACAGGTACGCCAGAAGTGGGTGGTTTGACAACTTCTCAAGCTATGACCTTGCTAGAAGCATGGCATGATTTAAATTGGGTGGGGATGGATTGTACCGAAGTTTCACCTCCTTATGACCATGCAGAGCTGACCGCCAACGCTGCCGCCACATTGGTATGGACTTGGCTGTGTGGCCGCATGGCGGCTAAAAAATAAGTGTATCTTGAGGCAGTAATCAACCTTACACGAAAAAGGAAATTAGATGTCAGCCGCAACCGAGCTTAAGCTCACCCAAAACTCTTATTACGCTGCTACGGCTAATCTGCCAGCCGATTACGCCAAGCTAGAAGATAATATTGAAGCTGATGTTTGTGTGGTGGGCGGTGGTTTTGCGGGTCTTTCTGCCGCTATTGAGCTGGCAGACCGTGGTTATTCAGTGGTGGTATTAGAGGCAAAACAGATAGGCTGGGGCGCGAGTGGCCGTAATGGCGGGCAAATTATTGCGGGGCTGGCTTGCGAGCAATCTGTGATTGAAAAAGCACTAGGCTTTGCTGCGGCTAAAAAAGTCTGGGATATGACCATAGAAGCGTTAGATTTAGTGCGTGAGCGCGTTAAACGTTTTGATATTGAGTGTGACTTAACCGATGGTTTTCTGGGTGTGTCAGTGAATGCTAGTAAGGGCGCAAAGCTACGCACTTGGTTTGATAATATGGCTAAGCGCTATCAATACGATACCGATGCTACTTGGATAGCGCCTAAAGATATCGGCGCATGGATAGCGAGCCCACGTTATTTCAATGGTTATTTTGATAAGCGTTCTGGACATTTACACCCCCTTAATTATTGCTTAGGGCTGGCCAAAGGTGCGAGCAGTTTAGGCGTGCGCATTTACCAACATTCGCCAGCCATTGCTATGCAACAGGGGCTGAATGCCAATAGCGAATCTACCCATTTGCAAACTGACGCAGGTAGCGTGAAGGCTAAATTTGTGGTGTTGGCTGGCAATATGTATTTGCCTGAATTGTCTCCCCAATTAGCACCATCTTTAGCCTCGCGTATTATGCCAGTCGGTACTTATATTATTGGCTCAGAACCTATCGAGCCAGCGTTAAAAGCTAAGCTCATTCCTAGTAATGCGGCGGTTTGTGACACTAATTTTGTGCTCGATTATTTCAGATTTTCAGCCGATAACCGCATGATTTATGGCGGGCGTGTCAGCTATAGCGCGATGACGCCGCCTAATTTAACAGCCAATATGCAGGCACGTATGGCGCAAACGTTCCCACAACTTAAAGTGGCTAAAGTCGACTTTACTTGGGGTGGCTTTGTTGACATCACCATGAGTCGCGCGCCAGATTTTGGCAAGCTTGCCCCGAACGTGTATTACTTGCAAGGCTTTTCAGGCCATGGTGTGGCGCTTACGGGCTTAGCTGGCAAACTAGTGGCTGAGGCAATTGCTGGGCAAACGGAGCGTTTAGAGTTAATGGCTAGCATTCCTCACCATCACTTCCCTGGGGGTAAGCTATTACGTACACCCGCATTGGTGTTAGGCATGTTGTGGTATCAACTACGTGATGCCATAGGATAAAGGTAGCCTATCAATGTGACTGAATTGACTCTGAACTCAGTCCTGCTGCTTTCATTAGTTTAGCAATATCTTCGGTGCTTTGAGCGGTGGCTTGCGGCCCATATATTTTTTCTTGCACCCAATCGACTAAATCACCCGATGCAGTAGCCATCACATAAGCCAATACAAACACTATCAGTCCACGCGTCATACTTTTGGGAATGTCATGGGCTTCTAATGATCGACGGATATACCAAGCCGCCAGCGCAAAAACCAGGGTAGAGATGATGACATTCCAAATAGACGGTAGTGTGAACATATTGATTGAGTATTCTGATGGGTGTGCTTAGATTTTATTGTGAGGTTGTCGACTGATTTTTAGTATCTTTGAAGATGACCTTCACAATTGTGCCAGTGGCTCGCTGCGTATTGGCGTATGTCAGTTCAACGACTGCATGATGCTGATTAGCAATTTCACGCACAATCGCAAGTCCTAAGCCGCAACCGTTTTCCTTGGTGCCTAGCACACGATAAAAACGTTCAAATACTTTTTCTTGCTCATTCTGTTCAATACCCGCGCCATTATCTTGCACAGATAAAATTGCATCTTCATTAAGTAAGGTTAAGCTGACCGTGATTTTAGATCCTGCTTGGTTATAACGTATGGCATTATCAATTAAATTATTTAATAATTCTTGTAACAATATGGCGTTGCCATTGATATTAAACTGTTCTAACTGGCAACTGATGCCTAAATCAATATTTTTTGCCAGTGCTTTTGGTACCCATTCAGAGCTTACGTCATGAATGAGAGATACCAAATCAACGCGCTCAAAATTTTGCTCCTGGCCACTATCAGGTTCAGCTCTGGCAAGACTTAATAATTGATTGGCTAGCCGACCTAAATTGTCGCTACCCACGCTAATCTGCCTGAGCGCGTGTTGAACATGACTTAAATCATTTTCTCTTAATGCAGTTTCGGCTTGAATTTTAAGTCCCGCCAATGGCGTTTTAAGTTGATGAGCGGCATTTGCTAAGAAATGACGTCTTTTATCAATGGCGACTTTCTCTTTAGCTAATAAGTCATTCATCGCATGCATGAGGGGCTTTAACTCTTCAGGGGCATCATGCTCTTCCAGCGGTTGCATATCACCAGCTTGTCTTTGCGAGATTAAATTCTTTAATTTTTCAAGTGAAAATAACCCTCGTCGAATACCCAAATTGACTAGAAAGATAATCAGTAATATCAATAAGATTTGTGGGATGAGCATCACAGCAATAATTTCATTCGCCATCTTGTCGCGTTTAGCCGTAGTTTCCCCGATTAGGATGGTGGCATTGCCTTTGCCGTGCAGGTCTGCGAGTGGTAAATTAAAGGCGACCATGTGTAACGCCCTATTGCCAAATTTGGTTTCATAATAAACAGACTGCCTTGCTTTTGGCATCACGGGCGGTAGACTTAACCCTTCATCTCCGATGACAATATGATGATTGGCATCTTGTATTTGGTAGTAAATCCAATCGTCTGGGTCATATTCTATTAAATTAAGGGTGCTTTCAGGCAGGTCGACGACCATTGCCCCCGACTTAATTTCTACCTGCTCGGCAAGCGCTAAGGCGACTCTAAATAGCGTTCTGTCATAGGCTAGGTTGGCGAAGTAATTGGCTAAATAGTAGGCAGACACAGTGCCAAGCAACAGAGATGGCAGCAGTAAGATAAGTAGCCAATTTAATAGTTTCTGGCGAATTGAATTGGTTTTAATGTGAATCATTGCGGATTTTCTAAATTGGCGAGTAAATAGCCTAGGCCACGTATCGTACGAATTTCTATACCAAATATATTTAACTTTTTACGAAGGCGTGACACATTAACTTCTATTGCATTTTCAGTCATTTCACTGTCCCAACTACATAAGTGTTCGAGTATATTAGTTTTGCTCACAACTTTAGTCGCCTTAAGCATTAACAACTCAAGTAGGCCGAGTTCGCGTGGAGTGAGTAGTAGCGGGGTGTTTTTGTATGAACACTGCCGATTGGTGGTGTCAAAGCTTAAATCGCCAAAACCAATGGTTGCCCCACCACCAGAGACGCCACGACGAATCAAAGCGCGAACACGTGCTTCTAATTCGGCTAGTTCAAATGGCTTAGTTAAATAATCGTCGGCGCCTAAATCTAACCCTTTAACACGGTGCGGGGTATCTTCTAATGCAGTCAGGATTAATACCGGGGTTTTACTGCCACGAGCGCGTAGGCGTTTTAAAACTTCAAAGCCACCCAGTTTAGGTAAGCCTAAGTCAAGAATAATCACATCGTATTCTTGATAAGACAGTAGCTGATTGGCACTCTCACCATCAGTCATGACGTCTACCGCGTAGCCAGATTTGCTGAAACTTCGTTCTAGGCCATCTTTGAGAATTAAATCATCTTCAACTAATAATAGTCGCATGTAATAGGATCACTTTAAATGTCTTTATTCACGCAATGCGCTTTTGTCGCGTTGTGATAAATCTGGTCGATCGCATCACTGTCTAAAGCGGGTGATTGAAGACTGTTGATAAAAGGGACACATTGAGCATTATTAATAATTTGTTCAGAGACGAGTTTTGCTTTATCGCTATTAGTGATTTGCGGGGTGTATTGAGAGCACCCGCTAAAAATAACGATTAATAAAGGGGTATAGATAATTGATTTTAGCATGGGCTTTATTATAGGGGACATGACCTTAAATTGATAAAGATATAAATCGACCAAACGTACAATTGAATGCAATAACGCCGCTACTGCGGCGTTATTGCATGGTTACTTAACTCAATTACTACTTAATGAAGCGTAGCAATATAAGCAATGACATCAGTACGTGATTTCTCATCATCTAAACCATCGTATTTCATCTTGCCACCTGGTACGGATTTTTTAGGGGCTTTGATATAGTCGTTAATCGCTTCAGGAGACCATGCGATATTTTTAGCGCGCATGGCATCAGAATAATTAAAGTCAGCAATAGTGGCAGATTTTCGACCCACTACGCCAAAAAATGAAGGGCCTTTTTTGTTTTTGCCGGCAGTTACACTATGGCAGTCTGAGCATTCTTCTTCATAGACTTTTTTGCCATTAGCCGTATCACCACCCGCATAAGCCTGTGGGATCAGGCTCATAGAAATACTCGCCGTCATTAAAATTATCATTAAACGTTTCATTGGTATTCTTTTCCTATACTTTATAGTGCAAACCAGATAGAGGTATACAAGGTGTTGTTGTCGCTAGCATTACGACCTAAGCCGTCGTAGTCTTTTTTAGCACCGTTAAATTTAGTGTAGCCGGTGTACTGAACAGCTAAGCGCATATTGGCAAATGGTGCGCCCCATGAGTTTTCTTTACCCAATGGCGTCCAGTCAGCTTGTAAGGTATAGCCACGTGAATTAGGTGAATTTGTTCTACTGCCGCTATCAGCAACTAAATCTTCATAAAGTACGCTGTCTTTATTGCCAGTAATATCAAAAAAGCCCGCAGTTAAGCCATACGTTTTGTCGTAGTGGTAAGACGTACTCAAATCTAGACGATTCACAGTACCATTTCTTTTGATAGCTGGGTCTGAAGCAAAGCTTGCGTCAAGTTTACGGTTTTCATGAATATAACTACCGTCTACTGTCATGACATGTTCGCGTGTGCCCAAGAATTGATACGAACCATCGATACCAATGTCGGTATATTTATCAGTAGGGCCTGCTTCACGCCCAGGGAGTATGTGCGTGCTTAAACCAAATAAACCCACTGAATAAGCGCTTTTATGCATGTCATTAAAATAAGCGACTCTCCAATAAGGTGAGGTGCCGCTGATTTTGTCAGCAGGGTCGATATTCATTTTATTGAGCATGTTTTTTGAGAATGATTGATAGCCACCTAATTCAGCATACCAATGATTGTCATAGAGCGTGTAGGCCGTTGCGCCTAGCACTTGAGTTTCTAAGCCGCCTGCAATCATTTGACCAGCAGCTGGCGTTGGTGCTAGTTCTGAGCCTAGATATGGGAACTTCCAACCAGGCGTCGTGTTAAATGGATCTTGTATAGTAGGATTGTTGTTAAGTGAAATGCCGAAGATGGTGTCATTACCAGCGATTTGCATAGGTTTTACAAAGCGCAAATCAAAGTTATCCATGGTTGTTTTACGATCTGGCTCACTCCAAGTAATTTGGCTAAAGCCGCCAATGTTGTCATTGACGCGACCCGCTACAAATACTGATACTTCTTGCAGAGAAGCATTGTTGTTAGTTTTGAAATGTGGAGCAGGGTCTTCAGTTTGATCTTTTTTAGTGTTGGTAAAACTTTGTACCAGCATGGCAGAAATTGGAATATGACCTTCTTTACCATCAGATTCAGTATAGCCACCCATTTTAAATTTCATACCATACGGCGTGAGTTGTGGGCCGTAGCTACCAATATGGCAGGCTGCACAGTCTTGGCCGGTTTGACGAGCAAAGCTCGGCACAGCTAACGCAGGCTCAGATAATCCGAGTAGTAATAGACCCCATAGGATATATTTATTTTTCATGGTGTTTCCCCTTCAAGTTATAAATCAAAATCATTTTTCATTAATTACATCTGCCGGCTCAAACCCACCCTTAGGCTCATGGTGTGCAATACCGTAGTGGCAATCAATACAAGTTTTACCGTCCTTACCAATTTTTTGGTGTTGTTTGCGCGCTGTTGGCCCTTGTTGTTCTGGGTCCATTGTTTTCACGTCGTGACAGTTGCGACATTCAGCAGAGTCAGTTTCTTTCATGTGTTTCCAAACTTTTTTTGCCAATTCCAAGCGGTGTGTTTCAAATTTCTCTTTGGTATTTTCTGTACCGAGTAGGTGGTGATAAATATCATTGACCGCCATAATTTTGCGTTTAGCAGTATCAATAAACCCATGAGGTACATGACAGTCTGAACAAACGGCTTTTACACCCGTTCTATTTTTTGCATGTATGGTGGTTTTGTACTCTTCATAATTGTTGTCTTTCATTTCATGACATGAAATACAAAATTGAATAGTATTTGTTTTATCTACGGCAGTTTTGCCGCCTGCGAATATGAGTCCGCCAATAAGAATCAGTATAACGATGCCAATAATCTCTAACTCTAGTACCCAGCGATCAGACTTACGACGTGTATCTTGATTACGCTTTTCTAAATCATTATCCATACTTTTCCATTTTTATTAATGACGACTACTCATTATCGACGTGCTTAAATTTAAAATACCTGACCTTAATATTGCAATTCTTATGCCATGGATTAATCGTTACTAAATGGCTAAAACAGCGCTTTTTTGATCAATCATTCTGCAACTTTTGCAGGGATAAAGAAAATATGCGCAAAATTTTCATGCAAAAATTGCAAGATCAATCGGTATATTCTGAATGCTAGAAGGGGCAGATAGAATCTGCCCCTTCAGCGCGTTTAATTAACCAGATTAAACATTACTAAACCTTATTTTGCTGCGGGTGCTGCCTCAACTGCTGCAGGCGCCGCGGCTTTTTTAGCCTTCTTAACATGTTTCTTTTCAGTTTTAGCAGGCGCTGCTTTAACTGCTTCCGCTGCAGGTGTAGCAGCTTCTGCTTTTGCAGGCTCGGCTGGTTTAGCTGCTTCAGCTGCAAATGCTGCTGAACCTAATGACAATGCAAATGCACCAACTAGTAATGATGCTAAAAATTTATTCATTTAAATCTCCACAAAATAAAATATGAGTAAGCAATGTATAATTCTTTCAATGGTTAAGATTGGCTAAAGCTTCATCTGTCACCATGGAACCCATCATATAGATTGAAGCTGACGGCAAGCTGACAGTATTTGGTTTACAGTTAAATGAGTGATGGAATTGCACAATTGATTTAACTACCTTAAGATTTAATACACTTCACCAACAAAGGATTTTGATTGTCATCATGATTAACTTTATAGAGAATTTAATAGAAACACTGATTTTTAGAAGCCGCTGGGTATTGGCACCTATGTATTTAGGCTTAGTCGGCGGGCTGGTTATTTTGATGGTGAAGTTTGCGCAAGAGTTTATGCATATTGTGGTCCATATTTTTAGTGCGGCAGAGCAAGAGGTTGTATTGTCATTATTGGCTTTGGTCGATATGACGTTGGTGGCTAATTTACTTATCATGGTTATTTTTAGCGGCTATGAAAACTTTGTGTCAAAAATCAATACTGCGGGTAGTGAAGATAGGCCTGATTGGATGGGTAAGGTGGATTTTTCTGGCCTTAAATTAAAACTGATTGGCTCTATTGTTGCAATTTCAGCCATTGATTTACTCAAAGCTTTTGTGCATCAAAGTACCGCTGGGTCTGAACATATCGCTAACGAGCAAATGGCTTGGATGTTGGCGATACACATGGCATTTATTTTGTCAGGGGTGTTATTTGCGGTGATGGATTATATTGCAGGGAAAAGTAATGCACATTAATTATTAGTGTATGACGTGAACTCAATATAAACGAAAAACGCCGCATTATGCGGCGTTTTTTAATGGTAGAAAACTTAGGGCATAATTACATTACCAAGCGACGGTTGCTTCTATACCTCCACCTTTACTATCAGCCCAAGGGACTAGTTGAACTTTGTTATTAAAGGCATCCGTAAAAAACCAACCACTAGCACTACCCATTGCCGCACCGGCTGCAGCATCATACCAATGGTGTTTTTTAGCAGCTACGCGAGCAGATGCAGTTAATGTAGCCAATGCATAAGCAGGCATACCCACTTCCCAACCATAGCGCTTGTACATAGTGGTTGCTGAAGCAAACGCGATGGCAGAATGCCCGGATGGGAAGCTATTATTATCACTGTGATCTGGTCGCTCTTCGTGAATCACAGCCTTACCTAAGAGCGAAACTGCTTCAGCGGTACCCAAGCTATAAGCCGCTTCTCGCGCACCTTCCCAGTCGTCCTTAACTACCGGCAATACCAATGCTGTGCTAGCTAACGTAATGGCAGTCACATCACTGATGTTGGCCCAAGTTTTATTGCTAGCCGCATTAACTGCTGGGCTAGCTATAAGCGATAGCGACAATGTTGCAATTAAAAAATGAGATTTCATAATTCACCTCTTTATAGTAATGCCTACTT
Organism: uncultured Pseudomonadota bacterium; assembly: GCA_903833595.1. Taxonomy (GTDB): domain Bacteria; phylum Pseudomonadota; class Gammaproteobacteria; order Burkholderiales; family Methylophilaceae; genus Methylotenera. The sequence goes on along the minus strand of CAILFU010000022.1, from coordinate 26 downwards.
GCGACAGCAATTACAATATAAAATAC
>CAILFU010000021.1 GCA_903833595.1 uncultured Pseudomonadota bacterium | reverse complement strand
TGAAGAATTTGAGCACATTATGCGGCAATGTGTATTTGTGTCTGCCACACCCTCTGAATATGAAGCCAATCATCAGCAGCAAGTCGTTGAAATGATTGCCCGACCAACGGGCTTGGTAGACCCGCAAGTGACTGTTAAGCCCGCCGATACACAAGTGGATGATTTGCTGGGTGAAATTAAGTTGCGTGTAGCCTTAGGCGAGCGCGTGTTAGCCACAACACTTACCAAGCGTATGTCAGAAGATTTAACCGATTACTTGAGTGAGCATGGTGTCAAAGTACGCTATTTACACAGCGACATTGATACCGTTGAACGGGTGGAAATTATTCGAGATTTGCGCTTAGGTGAGTTTGATGTGTTGGTCGGCATTAACTTATTGCGTGAAGGTTTAGATATTCCAGAAGTTTCCCTCGTCGCGGTGTTAGATGCCGACAAAGAGGGGTTTCTACGTTCGGAGCGCTCACTTATTCAAACTTCAGGCCGTGCTGCACGTAACTTAAATGGCCAAGTCATTTTTTACGCTAATAAAATTACCCGGAGTATGAAAGCTGCAATGGATGAAATGGAACGCAGGCGTGCTGTACAGTTGGCTTTTAATGCAGCTAATGGCATTGTGCCTAAAGGCATCAGTAAGCGAATTAAAGATATTATTGATGGCGTCTATGATAAGGATGAAGCCCTACGTGAACGTAAGGTACTGCAAGATCAAGCCAACTATGAATCCTTAAGCGAAAAACAAATCGCCAAAGAAATGAAGCGCTTAGAAAAAGCGATGCACGATAGCGCCAAAAATCTGGAATTTGAAAAGGCGGCTGATTATAGAGACCAACTTAAAACGCTTAGAACTAAATTCTTTGGCGCAGAAATGCCAGACCTTGTTTAAGGTTAATCTAACTATTGATTAATAGTGTTTGATTAGTGCTGTATTTTTGTCTATAATCGCGCGCTTGCTTGGTAATGTTACTGAGCATGTATTAAATTAACCTTGTCACACTTCAACTTAGAATTTTTGTACTCGATGAATTTATCTTGTACTTTGTAGGTGGCTTATATCCAAAAGGAGTACTAATGAGACATTATGAACTAGTGTTTATCGTCCATCCGGACCAAAGCGAACAAGTGCCAGCAATGATTGAGCGTTATCGTACGCTTATCACAGCTAGCGGTGGTGCAGTGCATCGCCTAGAAGACTGGGGTCGCCGTCAACTTGCATACCCAATCCAAAAAATCCACAAAGCACACTATGTGTTAATGAACATCGAGTGCAACCTTGAAGTGTTAGCTGAACTTGAGCATGGCTTTAAGTTTAACGATGCAGTATTACGTCATTTAATGATGTCTACTAAAACTGCAGTGACTGCACCATCACCAATGATGAAAGAAGAGAAATCTAAATCAGTGTTGAGTCGTGATGCTTCTCCAGTAGCCGCTGACGCTACAGAGGTTGCAGCAGCTTAAGTTTTGAATAAACTGGTGTTGCAAGCTGAAGTTGTGCAAATTGAGCCGCTTCGCTACACGCCGGCAGGCATACCGTTGTTAAGTGTTGTATTGCGACATGTTTCAGAGCAAGTTGAAGCTGGCATGAAGCGCAAGGTTGAATGTGAAGTTAATGCGATTACCTTAGGTGATTTAGCGTTAAAAGGATTGAAATTAGGATCACACATTCTAGTGACTGGCTTTTTAGCCAAACGCAGCCTTAAAAGCACGCAATTGGTGATGCACATTAACCATATAGAGAATATTTAGGAGTTCAAGATGGCAAGAGAAATGTATAAACGCCGCCGTTACTGCCGTTTTTCAGCAGAAGGCATCAAACAAGTAGATTACAAAGATGTAGATTTACTTAAAGATTTTATTTCAGAAAATGCAAAGATCATTCCAGCACGTATGACGGGCACAAAAGCACGTTATCAACGTCAATTAACGACTGCAGTTAAACTTGCTCGTTTCTTAGCTTTGCTTCCATACACAGACAAACACCAATAATCGGAGGCTACCATGCAAATTATTTTATTAGAAAAAGTGGGTAACCTAGGTAGTTTAGGTGATATCGTTAAAGTTAAAGATGGTTATGGCCGTAACTTTTTAATTCCACAAGGCAAAGCTAAACGTGCAACTGAAGCCAATAAAGCTGAAATTGCAGCTCGCCGTGTTGAATTAGAAAAACAACAAGCAGTTATCTTAGCCGCAGCGCAAGCGCGTGGTGAAAAGTTAGCTAACGTTGTTATTACAGTCACGCAAAAAGCAGGTGTTGATGGCCGTTTATTCGGTTCAGTGACTAACGGTGATGTTGCTGAATCATTAGTAGCGCAAGGTTTTGAAGTGACTAAAGCATTGGTGCGTATGCCTAATGGCCCACTAAAAACAATTGGTGATCATGCGGTTACAGTTGCATTGCACCATGACGTTGTTGTAGATATTACAGTGACAGTGGTTGCTGAAGCTTAAGTAATCTAGATTGTCTGCTTGATTCATTCAAGCATTTGAAAAAAAAGGCTACTTAGGTAGCCTTTTTTTATTTGGCAGGCTTACTAATTCAGTATAATCATGCAATGGCTGACGAACAATTAGATGCACTAAAAACCCCGCCCCACTCGGTAGAAGCTGAGCAATCAGTTATTGGTGGTTTATTGCTTGAAAATGAGGCGCTTGATAAAGTCGCCGACATTTTGACTGCAAACGATTTTTATCGACATGACCATAAGGCCATATTTCAACATATTGCCAAGTTGATAGAACACAATAGACCCGCTGACATTGTGACTGTGGCTGAATCACTTGAAAGTACTGCTGAGCTTTCTGGCATCGGTGGGATTGCGTATTTAGGCGCGTTAGCGCAAAGCACACCAACCGCCGCCAATATTAGGCGCTATGCAGAAATTGTTCATGAGCGTGCCGTGATGCGACAGTTAGTGGTGGTCGGGTCTGGTATTGCAGAAAGTGCTTACGCACCTAATGGTCGAGATGCACAACAGCTCTTAGATGAAGCGGAAGCAAAGATTTTTCAGATTGCAGAGGGTGGAAAACGCAGCACTCAAGGTTTTGTGGACATTAAAGTGTTATTGCCGCAAGTCGCTGATCGTATCGATCAACTTTTCTCGCGTGACAATCCCTCAGATGTGACCGGTGTGCCAACAGGCTTTGCTGACTTAGATTCAATGACTTCAGGGATGCATGGCGGTGACTTAATTATCGTTGCAGGCCGTCCTTCTATGGGTAAAACCGCATTCTCACTTAACATGGCCGAAAATGTAGCGTTAGATACGGGCTTGCCCGTCGCTGTTTTCTCGATGGAGATGGCCTCAACTCAGCTCGCCATGCGGATGATTGGTTCAGTAGGGCGCTTAGATCAACACCGTATGAGAACAGGTAAGTTAGAAGATGAAGATTGGGAAAAGCTTACGACCGCCCTTGGTAAGCTAAATGAGGCGCCTATCTTTATTGATGAAGGTGCGGGTTTGAGTAGCTTCGATGTGCGTGCAAGAGCGCGTAGATTGCATCGTCAAACAGGCAAGTTAGGTTTAATTGTAGTCGATTACTTACAATTGATGGCTGCACCAGCAGGGCGGCAAGGTGAGAATCGTGCTACCGAAATTTCAGAAATTTCTCGTTCACTTAAAGCGCTAGCCAAAGAACTGGACTGCCCAGTAGTTGCACTGTCTCAGCTTAATCGTAGTGTAGAGCAACGTCCAGATAAACGCCCTGTGATGAGTGATTTACGTGAATCAGGTGCGATTGAGCAGGATGCGGACGTTATATTATTTATCTATCGTGATGAAGTGTATAACCCTGATAGTATAGATAAAGGTACGGCAGAGATTATTGTTGCTAAACAGCGTAATGGCCCAATCGGTCGTGTGCGTCTTACCTTTATTGGTCAGCACACTCGTTTTGAAAATTATGCGGGCAGTGGTCATATGGCTGATAGTTATTAACGTCTCGCAGCATGGCTAAAGCTAAAACCATCTACAGTTGCACAGAATGCGGCGCTAGCGAACCCAAGTGGCAAGGTCAATGCCCAAGCTGTATGGCTTGGAATACGCTGGTAGAGAGTATTGAAGAGACGCCTACCAACAATCGTTATGCCAATAAATTCGAAGGTTTGGCACAAGGTGGCGCACTGCAAAAGTTAAGCAGCATTAAGGCCGCCGATATTGCTCGCCAACCTACTGGTATTAGTGAATTTGATCGGGTGCTGGGTGGGGGGCTGGTAGAAGGTGGTGTGGTGCTTATTGGGGGTGATCCGGGTATTGGGAAATCCACTTTGCTACTGCAAGTTTTGTGTCATTTAGGAAAATCTGCTCAAGCTATTTATGTGAGTGGAGAAGAGTCCCCACAGCAAATTGCGATGCGGGCTAAACGCTTAGGTTTGGACGCAAGTGAGGTTGAACTGTTGGCTGAAATCAATCTCGAGAAAATTTTAGCCACACTGCAAACTCACAAACCCAATATTGCAGTCATTGATTCTATTCAAACGGTATATTCTGAGGCATTACAGTCCGCCCCTGGCTCTGTTGCTCAGGTGCGTGAATGTTCAGCACAATTAACCCGTATTGCTAAGCAATTAGGCATTACAGTAATTCTAGTAGGGCATGTCACTAAAGACGGCACCCTTGCTGGGCCACGCGTGTTAGAGCATATTGTCGATACAGTACTCTACTTTGAGGGTGACCAAAATTCTTCATTTCGTTTGATTCGTGCTTTTAAAAATAGATTCGGTGCAGTCAATGAACTGGGCGTCTTTGCGATGACTGAAAAAGGCTTGCGTGAAGTGGCTAATCCATCAGCATTATTTTTATCCCATCATGACGGTCAGGTTGCTGGTAGCTGTATTACCGTGACAATGGAAGGCACGCGACCACTATTAATTGAAATTCAAGCCTTAGTCGATGAGAGTCATTCGCCTAGCCCAAAGCGCTTATGTGTCGGATTAGAGCAAAATCGTTTAGCGATGTTATTGGCAGTATTGCATCGTCACGCAGGTATTCCATGTTTCGATCAAGATGTGTTTATTAATGCGGTGGGTGGTGTAAAAATTGCTGAACCTGCAGTTGATTTAGCGGTATTGCTATCAATCGTTTCTTCTTTAAAAAACAAACCATTAGATAATAAACTTATTGTTTTTGGTGAAGTTGGTTTGGCGGGTGAAGTGCGACCTGTGCAGGGCGGACAAATGCGCCTAAAAGAAGCTGCAAAACTTGGTTTTACTAAGGCAATCGTGCCGAAATCCAATGCACCAAAAACTAAAATTGCCGGACTTGAGGTCATTGCAGTTGAGCGTTTAGAACAAGCGCTTAATCAGCTTAGAAATAGTTAACTCAACTAACTCGCTAACCTATAGCTATCAGCAATTAAATTTGCACAGTTAATACCACTTCTTATAGCGCCTTCAATGGTCGCTGGGTAATAAGCATAAGTGTAGTCACCTGCTAAGTATAAATTTTGTTGCAAAGTTTTATTATTAGGCCTTGCTAAATTGGGTGTGCATGAGAAAGTCGCACGTTTCTCGGCAATCACTTTACACCATAGTGATTTCGGCATATCAGGAAATACTTGCTGTAGCTCTTCGGCAACTTGTAATGCTAGCTGCTCATGTGTTAATGCTTGGTGGCGACCACTTCCGCTAATGACGACTGCAATTAACCCATTTTGTTTGCATAGTTGACCTTTATCAAATACCCATTGCCCGAGCGTATTGCTAAGTCCTGCCATCACGTCGGGTAATTGTGTTGTGACGGGATATTGTAAATAAACAGTGTAAATAGGTTGGTAACTATAATTTTGTATTTGTGTAAGTACAGTTTTTAATTTTTGACATGATGATATTAGTTTATCTAAGCTTGTAGCTGGCGTCGCAATAATGACATGACTAAAAAAGGATTGCCCATCTCGCGTTTCTAAATTAAAGCCGTCAGCATTAGGTATTAAGCTGAGAACCTGCCTATTGAGCTTAATTTCAGCACCTCTAGCTGTAATGTATTTCGTTAATGGCTGGGCTATTATTTTTGATAAATCTAACTTCGGTAGTAAGAAATCGCTATTTTTCTTGCCTTTACTGCATCCTTTTTTAGAAAAACTATCATTTAAGGCGTTTAGAAAAATGCTCGTGCTTGCCATTGCAATGGGCGTGTTAAGGGCAGCAAGGCATAAAGGCTCCCACAACATAGTGATTAAGTGTTTAGTTTGCTGATGCTTAATTAAAAAGTATTCTAAAGGGCAGTCATCATCAATTTGATAATGACTATTTTTAACTTTAGCCATCAATTTAATAGCGGCAATTCGCTCAACTAAACTTAGGCCTTTGCAACGCAGTAATGCAAATAGCATGTCAAATGGCGCTGGTAAATAAGAGACTGATTTTAATGAAAATACTATATTTTCGTCACAACCGCGCATGCTAATCTGTAAAGGTAGGCGTAAAAATACTTGTTTTTCATCTAAGCCTATTTTGTGCAATAGCGCTAAAGTTGCACTATAAGCGCCTAATAGAATATGTTGACCATTATCAAGTAAATGGATGCCATTATTTTTGATTTGCACGCTACGGGCACGCCCGCCCAGTTGTGAGCTTGACTCAAATATTGTGACAGGAAACCCATGATCAACCAATGTTGCTGCTGCGCTTAAGCCTGCACAGCCGCCACCAATAATAGCAATATGGGGTTTATTCATATCGGGGAGTGGTTTATAGATTTTTAAGCCACACTTGAAAAGCCAAATAGACTTTTCGTAAAGTGCCGAGAGAGGTACGTGAATTTAATACTTTTTGTGCGCCATCTGCTTTAATTTCACGCAGCAATGTGCGATAGATTGCTGCCATCATTAGCCCGACACGTTGGCTTTTGTGATCTTCATTTGGCAATTCATTAAGCGCCCGGTCATAGTAACTCTCGGCGCGTTCAATTTGATAATTCAACAATAACTTCACCGCATTTGATTCGCGACTATGCAAAATATCATCTTCACTTACATTAAATTTTGCTAACTCATCTAGGGGTAAGTAAATACGATTGCGCCTGGCATCTTCACCAACATCACGGATGATATTGGTTAATTGAAATGCCATCCCTAAATCATGCGCAAATTTAAGCGTTTTCCGATCGCTAAAGCCAAATATTTGTGCTGATAGTAAGCCAACTACGCTGGCAACACGGTAGCAATAGAGCTGTAACTGCTTAAAGTCTTCATACCGATTAAAGTTTAAATCCATTTCCATGCCATCAATAATTTCAATGAAATGTTCAGCCGCTAGGTTGTAGTTTGCGATGGGCGCTAACAAAGCCTTGCTAACGGGATGTTGTGGCTTATTCTGATAGAGATTATCAATCTCGCCACGCCACCAGGTAAGTTTAGTTTGTGCAATATGTAACTCAGTACATTCGTCAGCAATATCATCAACTTCACGACAGAATGCATAAAGCGCGGTAATTGCTTCACGCTTATGTTTTGATAAAAACATAAAGCTATAATAAAAACTAGAGCCACTTTGCGCGGTTTTTTGTTGGCAGTATTGTTGAGGGGTCATTTTAAATTTATAGCTTAAATAAGGCTTTAAAAAACACGAATATCCAGTCTGCGTAATTGAGTGTCGGTCTATGATTGAATATATCACCGTTTACTGCGGTAATTTTGCTGATAATGCGTTCTCCTCCAGCAATAATCATCCGCATCTCAAAACCAATACGCCCCGTTAATATACGCCCGAGCGGCTTTCCTGCAAAAAGTAACGCATTAACCCGGCGTAAATTAAATGACATAAATTGCTGCCAATTTGCGTCTATGGTTTTGATATTATCGACAAAATCTTCAATTTGATATTCAGTGATGCCAAATGCAGCCATTTCATCTTGGCATAAATAAATACGTTGTTTCCCAGCATTTTTTTTGAAGTCAATTGCAATATCTTGCAAAAAATTGATGATTTGCAATGCTGTGCAAATATTATCGGAATGCTTTATATTTTGTACATTAGGCTGCTTATAGAGATGCAATAACAGCCTTCCGATAGGGTTGGCTGATCGTTTGCAGTAATCTAACACTTCATCGTAATTGGCGTAACGTGTTTTAGTTACATCCTGACTAAAAGCGTCTAGTAAGTCATAAAATGGTTCGTAAGGTAATTTTTCAGCGCTAATCATTGCGCCTAACGCAACAAATAAATGAGATTGTGGCTTAATGTAGCCATGTAATAGGTCGAGTTCATCACGAAAAGCATTGAGCAAACCTAAGCGCGCTTCAATGGTTAAGTTGCCCTCATCTGCAAAATCATCTGCTTGCCTTGCAAAGCAATAAATTAGGCTAATTGGTACCCGCAAATGTCGAGGTAAGAAAATTGAGGCGACAGGAAAGTTTTCATAATGACTACTGGCCAAAGATAAACCCTGATGAGCATGAGCGTTATATATTGTGTTGGGATGAAGTGCATTTGTCATGGCATGAGTATGCCATAAAATATAATATTTTTTATTGTAAAATCTGATGATAAAAAATCAATTTTATTCAATAAATTAATAAAGCTTTGTTAGAATCTACTAAGGTAATTTGTATCTTGCGTATTTTAATATTTGGAAGCAATGTATGTTAGCAATTATAGGCGGCACAGGTTTAACTAAACTTGATAACCTGGAAATCACAAGGCGTTTAATTGTACGCACCCCTTATGGTGAGCCGTCTCAACCATTGGTCTTTGGCAAAATTGCTGGGCGTGAAGTTATATTTTTAGCACGTCACGGTAATGGTCACACCATACCGCCTCATGAGGTGAATTATCGCGCTAATATTTCTGCTTTGCATTTGCAAGGTGTCACTGAAATAGCTGCTATTGCCACAGTAGGGGGCATTCATGCTGATTTAGGCCCCGGTGTAATTGCAATGCCTCATCAAATCATTGATTACACACAGGGGCGAAAAAATACATTTTTCGATGGTGTGGATTTTCCAGTGAAGCATATTGATTTTACTGAGCCGTATTGTGCTAAGTTGCGTGCCAAATGGGAGCGAGCAGCTAAAAGTGCAGGTGAGGCCTTAGTTAATCAGGGTGTTTACGCAGTAATGCAAGGGCCACGATTAGAAACTGCCGCTGAGATTAATCGTTTAGAGCGTGATGGTGCAACCATGGTTGGTATGACAGGTATGCCAGAGGCTGCACTTGCAAGAGAGTTAGGTATTAGCTACGCAGCTATTTGTCCAGTAGCTAATCATGCGGCAGGGCGCGGTGATAGCGTACATAAAATTCAATACGAGATAATGGTGGATAATTTAAATCAAACCATGGTACGTGTTCGCAATATCATTGCGCAACTCGTTAGCCAAAATGAAGGCTAAGTAAAATGGCTGTTAAGACCATTTTGCGAATGGGCGAACCATGCTTATTATTAAAAGCGGCGCCAGTTCAACAATTTGACACGCTAGAACTGCACGCCTTGATACAAGACTTGGAAGATACTATGCAGCACATGAATGGTGCGGGTATTGCCGCACCTCAGATAGGCGTAAGTTTGAGAGTAGTTATTTTTGGACAATTGATTTCACCCGAACAAAAAGAAGAATATCAAGTTAACAATCCACGATACCCAGAAGCCGATATCGTGCCCTATACAGTACTCATTAATCCAGTAATTACGCCAGTGGGCTCTGAAGTTGAAGATGGTTGGGAAGGGTGTTTGTCGGTACCTAGCATGCGTGGCATTGTGCCGCGTTATACCCGTTTGCATTACAGTGGCTTTGATCAATATGGCAATGTTGTTGATAGACTTGTCAGCGGCTTCCATGCACGCGTTGTGCAACATGAATGCGATCATCTTGATGGGGTTTTATATCCTATGCGAATTACCAATTTAAAAGATTTTGGCTATACCGATGTATTTTTCCCAAATCAGGATGTTCAAGACGACTAATTCTTTGCTATAATCCTGCTTTCGCTAAAATCGTAACGATTAAAGCGTGCTGTATAAGTTTAGTTAGTACAGAAGGAAGAGTGGCAGAGCGGTTTAATGCTACAGTCTTGAAAACTGTCGTGGGTGCGAGCCCACCGTGAGTTCGAATCTCACCTCTTCCGCCAAGTTTATATATAAATCAAAGAGTTGCAAGGGTTTAAATAAATCACCTCTCGCTCTTTCATACAGCGTAATGCCGTGTAATATAAAATTACTACGGCATTTTTTATAACTGATACTTTTATCAAGGAAATTTAAAATGAGCCAAATCATCATTGACCATAACCCGTCTCAAGAAAAACTAAAGGAACTAGGCGTTTCTAGCTGGTCTATCTGGGATTGCGCACCTTCAAAATTCCCTTTAGATTTCGGTATGACAGAAAGTGCTTATGTGCTTGAAGGCGAAATTGAAGTTACTCCACAAGGTGGCGAAAAAGTTGTAGTTAAAGCGGGTGACTTTGTTGTATTCCCAAAAGGTTTGAAATCAAATTGGGTTGTAACTAAACAACTGAAAAAGCATTACAAACATAGTTAATTTATCTGCATTACATCAGTTAATTAGAAAAAGCCTTGATTATTCAAGGCTTTTTTATTATGTACTTGTGATTGAAGTTTTTTCATAAAGGGCATTAAATTTCAACAATTAGCATTGTTCGTAGCGTATCAATTTTTGACGTAGTTAATTTTTGACCTTTTCTAGCGGAGATTATGAAGCTATCTTCAGCACGGTTGCCTAATGTATTGATTTTTGCATTATGTAATTCAATTTCCTGTGATAGTAATTTATGCGCAAGCGTTGCAAGCAGTCCTGGACGGTCATTGGCAATAATCTCTAATTTGTGATTATTGTTGTCAGTCTCTTCTGTAATGGATACCTGAGCTTGAATGGGCATGTATTTAACCTGCCTACTGATGCGACCTTTTAATGGGGCTTCTAGCAAGATGCTTTGATCGAGTTTTTTAGCCAATTCAATTTCAATAAATTTTAACAAACCACTGTAACTTACAGACTTACCAGATTGATCTAAAACAATAAAACTATCTAGCGCATATGCATGATCTGTCGTATAAATTTTAGCTTCTACGATGCTGTAGCCCATACAGTCAAAGAAATTACAGATTCTCGCAAATAAATCATTTTGATCTTTGCTGTAAATCATCACTTGAATGCCATCGCCACTTGGACTTAAACGCGCACGTACAATTGGGATAGTGGCATTTAAATGCGGGGTAAGTAGTCGGCTATGCCAAGCGATTTCATCGCTTTCATAGCGAATCAAGTAGCTGGAGCCAAATTTCTCCCATAAAGGCTCATAGGAGCGTGCACTTAATCCAAATTTATTTAATTTATCTGCGGCTTCTAACTTACGCGAGGCAATGGCTTGCTGTGCATATAATAATTTGTTCGTTAGGGCATGTGTGGTAGCGTTAAATAGGCTTTCTAGCAATCTTGCTTTCCACGCATTCCACACCAATGGACTTGTGCCCCGAATGTCTGCGACAGTGAGCAAATAAAGGGCAGTTAATCTTTGTTCATTTTGTACGAACTGTGCGAATGATTCGATCACACTCGGATCTGATAAATCATATTTCTGTGCTGTTGAAGACATTTGTAGGTGTGCTGCAACTAGCCATGTCACAAGAGCACTATCACTTTTAGATAGCCCATGGTGCTTGCAGAACCGATTTGCATCTACCGCACCTAATGAAGAATGATCGCCGCCACGTCCTTTGGCAACATCATGAAATAATGCAGCTAAATACAATAAATGAGGTGCATTAAATTCGGCAAATAATTGACTACAAAGTGGAAACTCATGTTTTAGCTCAGGTTTTGAAAAGCGACGTAAATTTGCCAGTACATTGAGAATGTGTTCATCCACAGTATAAACGTGAAATAAATCGTGCTGCATTTGCCCAGTAATTTTGCCAAATGCGGGAATGTAGCAGCCCAAAATGCCATATTGACTCATGGCACGTAGTGCATGATTTACGCCACTAGGTTGTGACAGTATTTGAATGAACAACTGCTTATTTTCTTGATTATTTCTAAAGTCACGATTCACTAGTTTTTTTATGCGTACTAAGTTTCGTAGTAAATTAGCACTCATGCCAGTTAATTCTGAGTGCTGCTCTAACAACAAAAATGCCTCTAATATCGCCGATGGTTGCTGTTGTAATAAGCCTGCTGTTTTAGCCTCTAATAAATGCCCGTGCGCTTCAAATCGATCATTAATTGGCCTAATTACAATGGTTGTGTTTGTTTGCTGGTGCTGCAAAGACTTAAGTAAAATTTCATTCATTAATCGCACAAATTTAACGCTGCGATAATAGCTTTGCATTAATTGCTCACTTGCACGTATACGTGTCGAATTAATATAGCCTAATGAGTCTGCCAACTCATTTTGGAAGTCAAACAACAGGCGATCTTCACGACGGTTGCTTATAAAATGTAAGCGTATGCGCAATAACTGTAGATTTTTTTGATGTTGTTGAATTTGGCGAGCTTCGAGCGCCGAGATAAGGTTTTGTTTGGTTAATAGTGCCCAAGTTTTACCCATGATTGATTGGCGAGAACTGTTCATATTGAGACTTTGTGTAATCCACAGAATCATATGCAGATCTCTTAAACCACCTGGACTCTCCTTGATGTTTGGCTCTAAATTGTAAGCAGTATCATTAAATTTTGCATGTCGAGTTTGTTGTTCTTTGAGTTTTGCATTATAAAATTTAATGACGGCTTCTGGATTAGCGAGTGTCTCATTAATTTCGTATATGAATTTTTCATATAGAGGGGTGTCGCCTGTCAAAAAACGAGATTCCATTAAATTAGTTTGTACTGTGATATCCTTTTTCGCTTCTTCGGTACATTCTGTCAAAGTTCTCACGCTATGACCAACAGTTAGCCCTATATCCCACAGTAGGCCTATGAGTAATTCAAGTTTGCCATTAATTACTGCGTTATTTACAAAGTTTTCTGGTATTAAAATAAGTAAATCAATGTCTGAATAGGGGTAAAGTTCTCCACGCCCATAGCCACCTACAGCAATTAAGCAGCATTGTTGATCAATTTGCGTTTGTGACCAGATTTCTAAAAGTAAGTGGTCAATTAGTTTGCAATGTTGTTTGAATAAACGGGTGTTGTTAGGGCTTTTTAAGAATCCAGCTTTTAATGCTACAAAGCCTTCTTTAAGATGCTGCCGCCATGCGGCTATGTTTTCAATGTCTGTACTTTTTTTAGTATTTAAATCACCTAAAGGCATATCACTTAAAGCAATTTAATTGGTGGAGACGAACGCAGGGATAGGGGGTGAATCCCCGGACAGCGTCATTACTTCAAAGCCAGTGTCAGTGACTAATATTGTGTGCTCCCACTGTGCTGAAAGGCTGCGATCTTTTGTGACAATAGTCCAACCGTCTGGCATTTGTTTAATGTCACGTTTGCCGGCGTTAATCATAGGCTCAATGGTAAACATCATGCCCGCTTTAAGAGTGATGCCCATGCCTGGCCTGCCATAATGTAATACTTGTGGGTCTTCATGAAACACCTTACCGATGCCATGACCACAAAACTCACGCACTACGCTATAACCACTTTTTTCAGTAAATGTTTGGATGGCATAGCCAACGTCACCTAAGGTTGCGCCAGGCTTGACTTTGTTGATGCCTAACCACATGGCTTGATAAGTGATTTCGCATAAACGTTTAGCTTGAGTAGTCACTTCGCCGACATAAAACATACGACTAGTATCGCCATGGTAACCATTTTTAATAACGGTAATATCGATATTGACAATATCGCCATTTTTTAACACTTTGTCGCTTGGTACC
>CAILFU010000020.1 GCA_903833595.1 uncultured Pseudomonadota bacterium | reverse complement strand
TTGGTGCTGTAAATGGGTGATGCAATGCTGCCCAGCGATCGTTCTCTTCATCGTGTTCAAACATTGGGAAATCTACCACCCATAATGGCGCCCATGCGCGACCATCTACATGGCCTTTATCGTGACCCACTTTAAGACGTAATGCACCCAACGCCTCATTAACCACTTTAGTTTTATCTGCACCAAAGAATACGATATCGCCATTTTGCGCGCCAGTGCGGTCGATGATGGCTTGTAATGCAGTGGCATGAATGTTTTTAACGATAGGGCTTTGTAAGCCTTCTTCGTTCAATTTTGTCACATCGTTAATCTTGATGTAGGCCAAGCCTTTAGCGCCGTAGATTTTAACGAATTCAGTATAAGCATCAATTTCGCTACGCGCAATCGCCGCACCATTGGGTACACGTAAAGCCGCCACACGACCACCTGCCATATTGGCGGCACCTGCAAACACTTTAAAATCAACGTCTTTCATCACATCTGAAAGCTCTGTAATTTCTAGGGTCACACGCATATCTGGCTTATCTGAGCCGTAACGTGTCATGGCCTCATGAAACGACATGCGCGGAAAGGCTGCTGGCAAATCTACGTTCTGCACCTTTTTCAGCATTTGGCGTATCATTTCTTCAACAATATCCATAATCTGATTTTCAGTCATGAATGATGTTTCAATATCCACTTGAGTGAATTCTGGCTGACGATCAGCACGTAAATCTTCATCACGGAAGCATTTAGTAATTTGGAAATAACGGTCAAACCCAGACACCATCAATAACTGTTTGAATAGCTGTGGAGACTGTGGCAATGCAAAAAATTGCCCTGCGTGAACACGGCTAGGGACTAAGTAATCGCGCGCACCTTCTGGCGTTGATCTCGTCAACATTGGCGTTTCGATTTCAATAAAACCGTTCGTGTCTAAATAGTCACGTAGCGTTTTAGATACACGATAACGCAACATCATATTTTTCTGCATCGCTGGGCGACGTAAATCAATGTAACGATGCTCTAAACGTACCGTTTCAGTAAGATTTTCATCATCTAACATAAATGGCGGTGTGAGCGATGCATTAAGGACTTCAATCTCAGTTGCAATCATTTCAACTTCGCCTGTTGCTAAGTTGGCGTTAGTCGCCCCTTCTGGGCGAGCACGTACTTCACATACGACTTTTAGTACGTATTCACTACGCACACTTTCAGCAATAGCAAATGCAGCTTGTGCATCAGGATTTACCACAATTTGCGCCATACCTTCACGGTCA
This sequence comes from uncultured Pseudomonadota bacterium, assembly GCA_903833595.1. Lineage (GTDB taxonomy): Bacteria > Pseudomonadota > Gammaproteobacteria > Burkholderiales > Methylophilaceae > Methylotenera. The sequence goes on along the minus strand of CAILFU010000020.1, from coordinate 2,606 downwards.
CGCAAGTCGATAAAAATGACGCCACCATGGTCACGACGACGGTGCGCCCAACCACATAAAGTAACAGTTTGGCCGATGTGTTCGCGGTTTAAATGGCCGCAGTAATGTGTACGCATAATATGTAAAGTCTTGTTAAGTAGTCAGTTAAGTTAAAGGGTTAATTTTGTTGTGATTTAAATTTATCAGGAGGCGCCACTACACCCATGCTTATAATATATTTCAGCGCCTCATCCACGCTCATATCAAGCTCAATCACTTCCGTACGTTGCATCATCAAAAAATAGCCCCCGGTAGGATTTGGCGTAGTAGGTACGTAAACGCTCACATAATCACCAGGCAAATGATTTGCAACATCACCCCCTGGTTTACCTGTGACAAAAGCAATGGTCCAAGCGCCTTGTCTTGGGAATTGCACTAAAACAGCTTGCCGAAAAGCATTGCCAGAATCTGAGAATAACGTATCAGATACTTGCTTAACACTGGCATAGATAGATTTCACTACAGGCACCCTGGCCAGTATTGCTTCCCATAATAGAATTAATCGCTTACCGAAAAAATTAGTCGCAATTAGGCCAGTAACGAAAATAATCAGCATTGTTAGCAGTGCGCCAAACCCAGGGATTTCTAGCCCCAACTGAGCTTTGGGGCGCCAATTTTCAGGTAATAATAATAAGCTCTGGTCCATCATGCCGATTAAACTTGATATCACCCAAACAGTGATAAACAAAGGCACCAATACGAGTAAGCCCGTAATAAAATATTTTTTCATACGTTTAATTGTATAGATTGATTAATAGCGTTAAAAAATGACTGGCCAACATCAGTGGCAAGCACAGCCAGTTGCACAGGCAGCTGGGGCGACGGCTTCGGACTTTTGCTCCGAATTGCCGTCAGACTTACTAGCGCTGGCCTTGCTTGCTGTAGCGCCAGTCTTATTGCCACCGTTTTTAAAATCTGTGGCATACCAACCACTGCCACTTAATTGAAAGCTGGGCGCAGACAATTGTTTGCTAAAAGCTTCAGCGCCACAGGCGGGACAAGTTTCAGTACTCGCAGCGCTAATTTTGCGCATCACTTCGGCCTTATGGCCACAACTAGCACATTGATAATCATAAATAGGCATAAAACCACCTCTAACATCAATTAAATAACCGTCCATTATACCTTATTTGGCGCTAGCAATACTTTGCAAGACAGATTCAATAGCCCTACAGTTTTGTTTAGCATCCTCTATATTTAATAACGGATCCTTATTATTGAGCACGCAATCACTAAAGTGCTCTATTTCTAACGTGAAATGATTGCTAGGCGTAAAGCGTTCTTCTGCACATCGGCCATCTTCTAGCGCCCAACTAATGACCGGCACATCCTCTTGAAACACCCATGCAGCATGGCATTTAACCCAGCCTAGCGTGCCAATAATTTCATATTCTGATTTACGGCTACGTTCAAAGCTAACATCAAAATGACCGAAGCGGACCCGACCTTGCGCATCCGGGCCAAAGTCCAACACACCACTGCTCACTATATCAGCGCCATGCTCATTGAGCTTTGCATGGGCAATCACAAAAAGGGGTTCTGCTGGCTTGCTATTTTGTGCGAAGCACCAACGTAATGAGTGAATAGCATAAGGGCCAATATCCCACATAGCACCGCCCCCATTGGCCATACTCCGATTAATGCGATACATACGCGCTGGCTTCATTAAAAATGAAAAGGAAGCGCGGGCAGAAAGTACATCGCCAATTAAGCCAGAATCGATGATTTCTTGTATGCGTGTGTGTTGTGGATGAAAGCGATACATAAAGCCTTCCATCACTTTCACATTATTTTTAATAGCAGCTGACTCGATTGCCTCAATATCTTTGACTGTGGTTGCCATGGGCTTTTCAATTAAGATATGTTTACCTGCATTCATGGCCTTCAATGCCCATTCGGCATGCTCTTCATTGGCCATTGGGCAGTAAATCGCCTCAACATTGGGGTCGTTAATTAAGCTGTCTAAATTATCGTAACACTGCACTTCCCCAGCATGGCATGGCGCATACTTTTCAAGCGTGGCTTTTGCCGCGCCAACACGACGGCTGGCAATAGCAACTAATTGCCCATTAGATGCCTCAATGATCGCGGGCAATAAGCGCTCATTCACGCGCGCGGCGCCTAAGATACCCCACTTCAGCTTTCTCACATCGCTCATCTAATCACCTTTTAAAATACATTCTTACCTATCGTGGCATCACATTTGTCGCGCACTATTCAGAAGCCCACTTAATGCTACAACCAATACTAGAAAACTGCTGCTTTGGCCCTAGCCCTGTCTCAGCAATTTGCTGCATTGCGTGAAACAAGTCACGGGTACTATTGGGTGCGGTTTCTTTACGACTTTCATCAAATCTACCGCGGTATTGCAGTTGCGCCTGATTATTAAACCCAAAAAAATCTGGTGTACAAACCGCATCGTAAGCCTTGGCTACTTGCTGTGTTTTGTCTAGCAAATAGGGGAAAGAAAAATCAGCTTCAACAGCAACTTTCATCATATTTTCAAAACTATCTTCTTGATATGCTTTTGAATCGTTAGCCATAATTGCCACCGTATTAATACCTAG
>CAILFU010000019.1 GCA_903833595.1 uncultured Pseudomonadota bacterium | reverse complement strand
GGGGTATGCATTAGACCTTGCAGTTCGTTATTTACGTAAAGAACATGTAAGAAATGCGCTGATTAACATAGGTGGCAATATTATTGCTATAGGCCAGCATGGTGATCAAGCTTGGCGAGTCGGTATACAACACCCGCGTGCCCCTAACGCAATTGCCACGTTAGATTTGCCAGATGGCTGGGCGATTGGCACATCGGGCGATTACCAGCGTTATTTTATGCTGGGGAATAAACGTTATTGTCATATTATTGATCCACGTACAGGTTACCCAGCTTCTCATACACAAGCGGTGACGGTGCTTGTGCCGCCAAGCGACCATGCAGGGGTATTGTCAGATGTGGCATCAAAACCTATTTTTATTGAAACACCAGACAATAGAAGTAAAGTGGCGCAGATTTTTGAGATTAATCATTTCATGGTGATAGATGCTCAGTCGACTATATTTGTATCAAAACCGCTGGCACAGAAGTTACACTGGGTATCGGGTGTTAAATTTGCAGAAATACCTTAAATCATTTAATGCTAAATTAATAACCCGGTACTTGTTGGCGGGTGACTGGTTAACTATTCTAGCAAGCATATTGTGCGTGTTGTATTTATTCCAAACGCTTTGGTCCAATGAACATGCCGCTAAAGTGCAAATTCGACTAGGGGATAAAATTTATGCCACCTATAGTTTAAATCAGCAACGTGAAATTCATGTACATGGTCAGTTGGGTGATGCGGTCATAAGTATTTCACAGGGGAAGGCTAGATTTGCAAAATCCCCATGTACTACGCAATATTGCGTACATCAAGGCTGGCTAACTCGGGCAGGGCAAGTTGCTATTTGTTTGCCAAATCATATTAGTTTAGAACTAGTGGGCGAAGCTAAGCCCTATGATTCGCTTAATTATTAACTTTCGCTGAACGTCAACGTAAAAAGCTTATCTACGTTAGTAGATGATGTAGTAGTAGCCCCTATTTTATTAAAGTAAAGGATAGATAATGAAAATTGTACAAATGATAATGTTCGCTGGCTTAGCATTAGGCCTTTCTCAAACAGTGTCTGCCGACCAACATAGTGCCGACGGAAAACATTGCGATTATAAAAAACACAGCATGCAAGAAGCTGATACTAATAAAGATGGTGCAATTAGCCATGACGAATTTACTGCTGCACATCAAGCGAGAGCTGAAAAAATGTTTGCCAAAATGGACGCTAATGGTGATGGGAAAATTGACGCAAGTGAACGTCAAGCAATGAAAGCTAAGATGAAAGATCGCTGCAAAATGAATCGGCCAAAAATAGATGATAAGGAAGCTACCCCTAAATAAGTTGGCTAGTCATTAATGCTAATGTAGTGTAGTACCTGTGTGATGCTAACAAAAAGCCACCTCTTATGCGGGGGTGGCTTTTGATTTTTAAAGCGAAACTAGATAGCGATTGCTAGTATTAAGTGGGTGGGTGTCCTATCAGGCCAAAATAATAGCCAACCATTAATAAAATAAATAGTGTGATTGATAGGCCAATACGAACGGTCAGCGCTTTAACAGTTCTCTCGCTACCACTTTTATCTTTAGATAAAAAGAATAGTGCAGAAAATAAGCTGCCAACAATGACCACTAAAGTTAAAACAATAATGACTTTTATTAACATAATTTTACCTAATGTGAATTCGAGCAAGTATTATGAGACACAAAATGCACAAATTCAATCGTGAAACAAAATCAATGATCATGCCAATACAATTTAGACTTTATCGCTATATTTTTAAACCCTCCTTAACAGGCTTCATATCAACATTGATATGCATCCCCTTGTTTATTAATTTTGGTTTATGGCAATATAATAAAGCACAGCAAAAAATTGCCATCCAGGCAGTATATAATCATGCAAAAATTAATGGCGCACTACAATTTCCACTGCTAAGTAATCAACACCAAACATTAGATATAGTTGATTGGAAATATAAGAAAGTTACCGTCACGGGTGTTTATGAGCCGAAATATCAGTTTTTACTGGATAATCAGGTAGAAGGTGATCAGGTTGGTTTTCATGTCATCACACCTTTAAAAATAGATAACACTGATGAGTACGTACTGGTTAATCGCGGCTGGATTTTAGGTAACGATACGCATACAAATTTACCTACATTTACCACTCCTAAAGGGCTGCAAACAGTGGTTGGTCAAATATGGGTGCCAAGTAAAAAAATATTTAGTTTGGAAAGCAAAACAATTAGTAGTGATCTGCCCAAGAATGAAGCTTGGAAATTGGTTTGGCAGTATATGAATATCGACGATTACCAGCTACGCGTGCCATTTGCCGTATCTAACATGGCCATTAAGTTAGACCCAGCCAGTAATGCAGGTGGTTTTGTAAGAAACTGGCAAGTAGCGGCAGAGCGTATTACCACGCATATGGGCTACGCTTACCAATGGTTTGGTTTTGCATTAGCTGCGTTACTCATTTTTATTTATATGAGCTTTAGCAAAATTAGACCTGAGGAAAATGCAGATTTAAATACTAAATAGCTTTAATATGTCCATGTTTTTCAATGGCGATAAGTAGTGACATTGATTTATAACCCTTAATTAACAATAGAGTTTTACATGCAAAACGATCAACAATTATCTGAATTAGCAAGACAACGCAAAGGCCGCATTGTCCTTATTTTGATGCTAACATTTTTTGCAGTGCCACTCATGGTAGTGATGTTGATGTTCAAATTCAACTGGATGCCCACTGGTGAAAGCGTAGGCGAGTTGGTTCGTCCTGCCCGCTTGTTAAATACCACCAGCGATCTAAAAGACGATGCTGGTGCAACGTTGCCTAGCCAATTTTGGAGAGAAAAATGGAGTGTCGTCTATATTGCTGACAACTGCCAAGCTGTTTGCTTAGGTAAATTACATGATATGCGTCAATTGCATGTGTCTTTATATAAAGATATGGAGCGCGCGCAGCGCGTATTAATTACCGCCCAACAAGATACTAGCAGTATCAAACGTGACTATCCTGATTTAATTATACTCAACCAACCTGTAGAAAATATTGCGAAATTTACCCAGCAATTTCAAGTGAATAATGAAAATGTTTATTCAAGTAATCGCTTATATTTGGTTGATCCACTCGGCCATTTAATGATGAGTTATCAACCGCAACTACCACTCGCCACTGTGCGCAAAGATGTAACTCGGCTATTAAGATTTTCTTGGGCAGGCTAACTATGTATCCAAGTTCAAAAAGTTATCAGTATTTTAGAGGTTTGGTATTAATCGCTACAATTTTAGCGTTATGCGTTGTGGTGCTGGGTGCTTATGTGCGCTTAACAGACGCAGGATTAGGCTGTCCAGACTGGCCAGGCTGTTATGGCACACTCACAGTGCCTCAAAGTGAAGCCGCCATTACAAAAGCGCAAACTGCGTTTCCACAAAGTGCAGTGGTGGTTGGAAAAGCATGGCGCGAAATGATGCACCGTTACCTTGCTGGCACGCTAGGTTTATTAGTATTGGTGATTTTTCTGCTTGGTTGGAAAGCCAAAAATGAAATTAAAAGCTCGGCATTAACACCAAGCTTTTTAGTACTATTAATTTCATTTCAAGCCATGCTAGGCATGTGGACTGTTACCATGCTACTCAAACCTGCTATCGTCAGCGGACACTTACTTGGTGGCATGTCAACCTTAGCCGTGCTAACTTGGTTAACGCATAGACACTGGGGATATTATTCCAACAGCATAGTAAAATCTAACCCACTTCGTTTTGCTATACGCTTTGCATTATTGCTATTGTTTATGCAGATTTTTTTAGGCGGTTGGACCAGCACCAATTATGCCGCACTCGCCTGTACAGACTTCCCTACTTGCCATGGTGCGTGGATGCCAACAATGGACTTTAAAGATGC
>CAILFU010000018.1 GCA_903833595.1 uncultured Pseudomonadota bacterium | reverse complement strand
CAAACCACATTGGCCCGTTATGATGGCGAGTTAAGTTTGAATAACCATGCCGAGGGCGGCGTGCTAACGATGGTAAAACTGCCATTAGCAAAATTAAAGGTTGCACCATGAATACCCCTATTACTGAGGAAAAACCTACGCTACTTTTAGTGGATGACGATGCGGAATTCTTAAGTGTACTCGCGCCGGCTATGGCGAAACGCGGCTTCTTAGTCACTACGGCCAATAGTGCTGAAAGTGCATTTGAGTTGGCCCAGCAGGAAGCGCCAGAATATGCCGTGGTCGATCTAAAAATGTCAGGTAATTCAGGTTTGGTATTGGTCCGCCAGCTTACCAGTTTGCAAGCGGGTACGCATATTGTGGTGCTGACTGGCTTTGCAAGTATTACGACTGCAATAGAAGCGATTAAGTTAGGCGCAACGCACTACCTTGCCAAGCCAGTGGATGCCGATGAGATTGTGGCGGCGTTTGGCAAAAAAATCGGTGATACAGACGTTGAGCTATCAGTCAATCCACTCTCAATCGATAGGCTTGAGTGGGAGCATATCCAGCGCGTACTAACCGAGCATGACGGCAATATATCAGCCACCGCACGAAGCCTGAATATGCATAGACGCACATTGCAAAGAAAACTAAACAAAAACCCCATTAAGGACTAAATCAAAACATGGCCGCAGGCAGTTTATTAGCACTTTTAGACGACATCGCGACGATACTCGATGACGTGTCGGTGATGACGCAAATAGCCGCCAAAAAAACAGCAGGGGTATTGGGCGATGATTTAGCGCTTAATGCCCAACAAGTCTCAGGTGTACATGCCGAGCGTGAGCTGCCGGTAGTATGGGCCGTAGCAAAAGGCTCATTTCTGAATAAACTGATATTGGTCCCTAGCGCTCTCGCCATTAGCTACTTTGCACCGTGGGCCATCACACCCTTACTCATGGCAGGTGGTGCCTATTTATGTTTTGAAGGCTTTGAAAAAGTCTCACATAAATTACTGGTGAGTCACCATGAAGATATCGCGCAACATACGGTGCTTGCCAATGCTATTACGAGTGCAAAAGTAGATTTACTTGCACTAGAAAAATCAAAAATCAAAGGCGCTATTCGTACAGACTTTATTTTATCTGCAGAAATTATTGTGATTGCGCTAGGCACAGTAGTCACTGCCACCTTTAGCCGGCAAGCCTCTGTAGTCACTGCCGTGGCCATAATGATGACAGTAGGGGTTTATGGATTGGTTGCTTGCATTGTTAAGCTAGACGACCTTGGGCTGTACTTAATGCTAAAAAAAGGCAAAAGCGTGTACAAGCAGATCCAACGTAAACTTGGTAAGTACTTATTGGCTTTTGCGCCTATGTTAATGCGTACCTTATCAGTTCTCGGCACGCTGGCCATGTTCATGGTGGGTGGCAGCATTATCGGGCATGGCATACCAGCGCTACATCACTTGCCTGAGTATATGGTCGAAATGCCACCAGGCTTAGTATTCATCGCGCCGATTTTAATCGAGGCCCTAGTAGGTTTAATTGTTGGTGCAATGGGCTTTAGCTTATTGACACTCACGAATAAAATATTGCCTAAAAAAGCCAGCAGCTAGCCATTATGGCTGTAACTGCTCTTTAGGCAGTGAGTGCTGTTTCAGGAAAGTATTTAACGGGTAGTGGGTGAAGTATATGTAAATGTTTTAAGCACTGTTCGCGCCAAATATCCAATTGCTCAACACTCAGATTTTTCAGTTCAGGCTCTAATAATGGCCTGTCGCCATTGAGCACAATCCCAATATCCCTGACGGCAACTTGTGTTTTTGCCACGTAATACACGAAGTGTTTAAACACTCTGCTGTCTAGCAGACTGACTGTTTTATAAATGACGTGCGGTAATTTAACAAAACGTAATACGCCATCCCAAAAAGCGAGGCGCTTTAAGGCAATATTAGTTGCAGTTTCACTACATCTAAATTGAATAGAAATAAATTTTGAAATAGCCGTTTGGTGCGCTGTCAGTAAATAGCGCGGTGAAGTCTTCATGATAGGTGCTAAATGTGCATCCATCGCCCACTCAGAAGTAATGTGTGTGAGCACTGTATTTTTGAACCATTTAGCCTCATGCGCAGGCACAAAATGGTTATGAGCAATCACATCTACATATAAATGACTGACATAGCCGATGGCAATTGCAGTTTCTTCATCCGTTTTGGCGGATAACATAAGTTGTTGGGCATTTTCCCATAGATGGGTATGTCTAAAACGATGACTGACAATCGCTAAATCAGGCAAGCAAGCGCCCGCCATGACTAATTCAGGAAAGCGCTTTATGGCATTTTGTAAGCGTGGATCTAGTAATGGCATCGCCCAAAGTAAGGATTGAGCGAAATATAAATGGGTGACCAATCCCCATGCATTGGCATCTATGGAGTAAAGGCAACAGGGTAGCCACCAATAATATTTCTTAATAAACGTAGGTAATTTCATAATGCATAATTTGACGTATCCTTATGAAAAACCCGTGACAAACGCGTGATGGTTTAATGACAATTTTTAAGGTTATTTTCATCAAATTGTCATATTTAAGCATTATCGTTCTAAGCATCTAACATATTGATTATATGAACACTTAGGACGCTTACTGCAATAATGACAAACCTAGAAGCAAGCACTAAACCATTAAAAATATTATTTATCTCGGATGTTTATTTTCCAAGAATAAATGGTGTCTCAACCTCCATTCGGACATTTGTTGAACAAATGCAGGTGTTAGGACATGAAGTACATTTAATTGCGCCAGACTATGAAGTGCTGACTGAAGATGAGGCTTGGATTAAACGTATTCCGGCACGCAGTATTTATTTTGATCCAGAAGATAAGCTGATTAAGTTTGGCGAGGCGATGAAGTTGTTGCCTAGTTTGGAAAAAGAGCAATACGACATCATTCATGTGCATACGCCATTTGTTGCACATTACCTTGGCTTAAAGTTAGCAGCCACGCTTAATATTCCGTGTATAGAAACTTACCACACCTTTTTTGAAGACTATTTACATCACTATCTACCTTGGATGCCTAAGGCTTTGGCAAAAGGCTTGGCGAGGATGATTTCTAAACAGCAATGTAATGCAGTTGATGCGATTGTGGCGCCATCCAAACCGATGTTAGACGTGTTACGTGCTTATGGCGTAAAAGCCACGGCAGAAGTGATTCCTACAGGTTTGCAGGCGCATAGTTTTAAAGAGGCTGGTGGGCAAGCATTCCGATTGAAGCATAGTATTGAATTGGGTCGGCCGATGTTGCTTTATGTTGGTCGAGTGGCTTTTGAAAAGAATATTGATTTTTTACTAGAGATGACTCAAAAGCTTATTGAAAAACAGCCTAATGTACTGTTGGTGGTCACAGGTGAGGGGCCGGCAGAGGCTAGCTTACATAAACTCGCAAAAACATTGAACATCGAAAATAGTGTGAAATTTATCGGATACCTAGACCGTGCTACTGAGCTTAACGCTTGCTATGCGTCTGCCGATGTATTTGTCTTTGCCTCCAAAAGTGAAACGCAAGGTTTGGTGTTGCTGGAGGCGATGGCGCAAGGTACGCCAGTCGTTGCAATTGCTGAATTAGGGACGGCCTCTATTTTAATTGAGGGTAAAGGGGCGCTCATTGCACCGGATGATACGTGGCAATTTGCCGAAAAAGTGAATCAGTTGCTCACCTACCCTGCACATCGGTTCGAGCTGGGTAAGCAAGCCAAGATTTATGCACTCGATAAATGGACGGCGAAATTACAGGCGCAACGCATGATTGGATTTTATATGCAGATGATTAGTTCTAAAGACACAAATTGTAATCAGGCTAACATTCAGCCTATTACACAGAAAAATTCAATGATTGCTAAAGGTGTGGCTTGAGTCGTTAATAGGTAAAAAAAATCCAGCAGTTGCTGGATTTTTTTGCTTACATATTAACAACGTTTAGACATTAATCTTTATTCACTTCTTCAGCCATTTCTTCCATGCTGATATGGCGAACATCTTTGCCTTTCACCATGTACACCACATATTCAGAAATATTTTTCGCATGGTCACCAATGCGTTCAATGGCTTTAGCGATAAATAACACTTCTAATGACATTGAAATGGTGCGTGGATCTTCTAACATAAACGTGATGAGGTGACGTATGGTCATTTGGTAATGTTCATCAAGGTTCTGATCCATTTGCGCAATGTCTAGTACCTTGCTTGCGTCAGAGCGGGCAAAGGCATCTAGTGCCATGTGCAACATTTCACGCGCTAAGTTTGCCATGGTTTTAATCTCGGCAAAACGAGGGGTCCACATACGATCAGTTTCTATGGTTTTTTGTGAAAAGCGCGCAATTTTGGCCGCTTCGTCACCAATACGCTCTAAATCGGTAATGGTTTTAATCATCATCAATATCATGCGTAAATCACCTGCGGCAGGTTGGCGGCGCGCAATAATATGGCTACAATCTTCATCAACTTGCACTTCTAGCGCATTCACTAGATGGTCTTTTTTAATGACAGTTTCAGCAAGTCTGGTATTGGATTTCACTAATGATTCTAGGGCATCAATAATTTGTTGCTCGACTAAGCTGCCCATTTCAAGCACCTTGGCACGTACCGCTTCTAATTCAGCATCGTACTGTTTGTAAATATGTTCAGATGACATCACTTAATCCTTTAAAAATCTTGTTAGGTGCTACTCATGTAAAACAACTGAATGATTAACCAAACTTACCGGTAATGTAATCTTCAGTTTCTTTGCGAACTGGTCGTGTAAAAATTGTATCAGTATCACCATACTCCATCATCTCACCTAAATACATGTAAGCGGTGTAATCAGAAATCCGGGCAGCCTGTTGCATGTTATGTGTGACGACTAATATGGTTAATTTACCACGTAGCTCATCCATTAGCTCCTCAATGTTTGCAGTTGCAATTGGGTCTAGTGCTGAAGTGGGTTCATCAAATAACATGATTTCAGGATCGGTTGCCAATGCGCGGGCAATACATAAGCGCTGTTGCTGGCCACCAGATAAGTTAAAAGCCAAGTCATCTAAGCGATCTTTTACTTCATTCCATAATGAAGCACCTTTAAGTGCTTCTTCTACTTTATCTGCCACCACACGTTTATTCTTTTCGTCGCGTACACGCAAACCGTAAGCCACGTTTTCAAAGATAGTTTTAGGAAATGGATTTGGTTTTTGGAACACCATGCTAATACGCATACGCACTTCAATCGGGTCTACACCATCCGCTAATATATTAGTGTTGTCAGGGTGCATGACGATTTGCCCCTCATATTTATTGCCGGGGTATAAATCATGCATGCGGTTAAAGCAGCGTAAAAAAGTTGATTTACCACAACCTGAAGGGCCAATTAACGCAGTAATTTTATTTTCATAAATCGGCATATTGACGCTTTTAAGCGCTTGATGACCATTTGAGTAATAAAAATTAAGGTCTTTTGATTCTGCTTTTAGCGCTGTTGGAGTATTAACCATAAGTATCTCTTTTAATGTTAAGTATTATATAGACTCAAAAATCAGTCATTTTTACCATTTAATGTTTTTACGAATCTTGTAACGTAAGTAAATCGCCGTACCGTTCATCAATAATGTCACTACAATAATGATGGCACCAGTGGCCGCGGCATTGATATGAAATGCGTGGTCTGGGCGTGATAGCCAGTTAAACATTTGGATGGGTAATACGGTAAAGCCAGAACTGAGCCATTCAAAATTCAGGTAAGGCGCAACTTCAGTAATAGGCGAGGGTGGTAAAAATGCAATGAACGTCAGTGCGCCAATGGTAATAATCGGTGCAGTTTCGCCAATGGCGCGTGACATGCCAATAATAACGCCCGTTAAAATACCGCCTTGTGAATATTTAACAATATGATCGCGTACCACTTGCCATTTAGTCGCCCCCACCGCATAAGCCGCTTCACGGATAGCCACAGGTATGCCACGTATCGCTTCACGAGTAGACACAATGACAATCGGTAGAATCAATAAGCCGAGTGTTAAGCCCGCGGTGATAATACTTTGTCCTAAGCCTAAGCCATAAACAAACAAGCCCAATGCGAGCAAGCCGTAAATAATAGAAGGCACGCCGGCAAGATTAGACACGTTAATTTCAATCAGATCAGAAAACCAATTCTTAGGCGCATATTCCTCTAAATACAGGCCTGCACCTACACCTATTGGCACAGCGGTTAGAAATGTAACGGTCATCACCAATATTGAGCCTACCCAGGCCGATAGCAAGCCAGCACTGCCGGCTCTGCGTGATGGGTAGTCACTAAAAAATTGCAAGTTAAAGCGAGGGTAGCCATCCATCACCAAATGAATAAAGAGGGTCAGTAATGTGAGTAGCCCAATCATTAGGGCAATTAAGCCAATGGCAGCAAATATAATGTCATTGCGTTTGTGCCGACGTATCATATCACGCACGGCATCTAGATCTTTTATCACAGAGGCTTGCACTGGCGTGTTTTCAGGTTGAGAAGTTTGAAGCCCCATTAGTATTTCTCCGTATAATTTTTACGCACAATATGGCCGATGAGGTTAAAACATAAAGTCATGACAAAGAGTACCAAGCCAGCTGCAAAAATACTTTGATACCCTATGCTGCCGTGGGGTAAATCACCCATCGCCACCTGCACAATGTAGGCAGTAATGGTCGCAGCACCTTCTGTTGGGTTGAAAGTTAAATTAGGTTGTTGGCCGGCGGCGACTGCTACTACCATGGTCTCGCCAACAGCGCGAGAAATGGCCAAAATATAAGCGGCTACGATGCCAGAAGTTGCCGCAGGCGTTACCACTCTCAATGCAGTTTGAAAACGTGTTGCACCCATTGCGTAAGAGCCTTCACGCATACTCATAGGTACTGCGCGCATGGCATCTTCTGCTACCGAGGCAATGTAAGGCACAATCATTACGCCCATCACCAATCCGGCGCTTAACATGTTAAAGCCAGGTAAGTCCGGGTATATTTTT
>CAILFU010000017.1 GCA_903833595.1 uncultured Pseudomonadota bacterium | reverse complement strand
TTTGTTTTGCCATTTGCTTGGCGGCTTCTATACTTCTGACGCGTGGACCGGACAGCTGTGATTGCTCGCCAGTAAGATTAACGACTGAATTATCACCGCCTTGTGCAGTCAATAATTTAGGTTGTAATGTAGTCAATTTACGCAACATCGGGCTTAAAGCGCGTTTGTAAATGACTAACAACACCACAATGCCAACGATAAAACGTAATGCATCTTTAGCGTACTCTATCGTTTCTGGATTTTTCCAAAGGGGCACTACTGGCAACACTTCTGCTGGCTCACTCGCAAATGAACTATTCACTACGGTCAGTGAATCGCCGCGTTCTTTATTAAAGCCCATTGCCTGCATGGCTAAATCATTGATTTGTGTTTTCTCAGCAACCGTCAGTGGTCTATAAGTGACTTTGCCTGCTTTATCTACCACTTGCATATTGTTGACTACCACTGCCACATTGAGGTGTTTTATGCCGCCCATGCCTTGCTGAACGTAGCGTACAGTCTTATCGACTTCATAATTAGTCGTCATATTTTTTTGACTATTAGTCGGTGTGGTTTCAGCAGTAGCTGTGCCTGCAGGCGCTGTAATAGGCGCAGTTGCCGCAGCAGGCGGTTGGTTAGATAAGGCCCCAGGAACGCCACCACTACTTGCGCTACCATTGCTAGATTGTGATTCATTGGTTTGTGAACTACGAATCACCACATCTTCAGGTTTTTGATTGGGTTTATAGATTTCTGCTGCTTGCTCTAAACTAGAAAAGTCAATTTCCGCACTGGCTTCTGCGCGTACATTTTTAGCCCCAACAATCGGCGCAATAATAGACTCAACCCGTTTAACAATGCTTTGTTGCATGTTTTCAACATACTTAAGCTGACTTGGATCCAAGTTGTTTGCCCCTGCTTTTTTAGAGGTATCTGATAATAGATTGCCATTTTGATCGACCACAGTCACATTGCCCGCCGGTAAATCTGGCACGCTACTAGCGACCAAATGCACCACTGCGCCCACTTGTTGAGCATCTAAGCTACGGCCTGCACGAAGATTTAATAATACTGAAGCCGTTGGTTTTTGTTGTTCTCTCACAAACACACTGGCTTTAGGAATCGCTAGATGAATTCTTGCCACTTCTACCGCACCAATAGATTGTATGCTGCGCTCTAATTCGCCTTCTAGCGCACGTTGAAAATTTACCTGCTCAACAAATTGTGAAACGCCAAATTTTTGATTTTCTAATATTTCAAAGCCAATATTGCCGCCTCTAGGTAAGCCATCTGCAGCTAATTTAAGACGCGCTTGGTGAACTTGAGCAGCTGGCACTAAAATCGCTGAACCGCCTTCAGAAAACTTATAAGGCACATTCATTTTTTCAAGTGCGGCCACAATCGCGCCACCATCTTTATCGGAGTAGTTTGAAAACAGAATTCGGTAATCAGGTTGCTGACTCCATAACCAAAACACTGCCATCACCGCGATGACTGCAGCGGTACCTACTAATAACATGAGTTTATTGCTTATTTGAGACATAAGATCCTTCTTACTACTATTTGTTAAGGTTGCATCAATCGTTACAACTATCATTTCACTTAAAGCATTTCAGTGCGCTTGGAAATCACTTCACTGACTTATTGGATAGCATTATGCGGAATAGTTGAATTTTTCAAACTTAGGAATAGAGCAATTTTCACCGACCTATTTAGACGCTCGCCATGGTTTTCTAGTGTTAAATTAGCAACACTTGCCGGCGAAGCTGGCTTTAGTGGTGGTTATCAGTTTTTCTGATTAGCACTTGTCAGTAAAGTGATTTAAAGCTGAACAGCATAATTTATATAAAAATGGGAGTACCCGATGAAAACAGGTGGAATTGACGCAAGTAGAATAGAGTCTATGCTCGCCCAGTTAAAAACCTCTGCACAACGGCCAAATGCTGATGCTATGGGTGGTTTAGCCGCTTCTGCTGGCGTGCAAAAAATGCAAGGGGCAAGTAAAGTTGATTTTTCTGAGGCATTAAAAGCCTCGCTCAATCAAGTCAATAAAGTGCAAGTAGAGGCCGAACAATTAGGCAAAAACTTTGCCATGGGTGATGACAGCGTGAGTCTTTCTGATGTGATGAT
>CAILFU010000016.1 GCA_903833595.1 uncultured Pseudomonadota bacterium | reverse complement strand
TATTTTGTTTTGTTTTTTATTTCAGCACTACTGGAATCTTCTTTAGCTTTTTCCGTAGTGGTTTTATCAGATTTCTCTTTTTTCATTTCAGTGCCGGTTGAGTCTTCTTTAGTTTTCTTTGAGGTTGATTTTTTGCTAGCACCACATTGACCTGTCGCACATTTCCCATCTTTCATTTTTGTGTCGTTTTCAGCTACTTGGTAACCCGCTGATAATGTTTTTGCGGAAAATGGATTTTCAGTAGCATTGACAGAAGTTGCACCAATCGATATTGCGAAGGCGCCACTAATGGCAAGTGAGATAGTTTTTTTTGTGTTATTCATGTTAAATCCTTATCAATAATAAAAATATAGTAATGAAATATCAATCGAGCCCTGATTTTAGTTTGAGCAAGTTCAGATAGTAATCTGAGTTTAAAGGTTCATTATTCCGCTGTGCTTGCCAAATCGTTTCAGCAAGACAATCAATTAAATCATGGTAAGCAAGGTGGCTGTCATTATGATGTTGACGTAATTTATCATAAATGGCTGTGATGCCTAAGGGTTGATTGATGCTAATTTGTTCAATGACTGATAAATGTAACGAGATATGTAAAAAAGGATTAGTTTCGCCCATTTCTGGAAAATACTGTTGATTCATATAGCGTTCTGGTGAATTAAATACAAAATGATATTCAGGATGCATTTGTATAACTTCAACCGCAATTTTTTCTAAATCTGTCAGTGTTAGTTTTTGCTGAAATTTAGACCAAGCGTCAAATAAAAATTGTCGCGCTTGATCTCGACTCGGATTGTATAAACTCATTTTAATTATTTACCACGTTATATTCTTTTGCCTGATATTCACATAAATCTTCAATACAGCATGCCGCACATTTTGGTTTACGCGCAATACAGGTATAGCGACCATGTAAAATTAGTAAATGGTGAGCATCTTGCATAAATTCTGCCGGTATTGTTTTGAGATATTTATGCTCTACCTCTAAGACAGTTTTGCCAGTAGCTAGTTTGATGCGATTGCCTAGCCGGAATAAATGTGTATCCACGGCGATGGTCGGTTCACCAAATGCGGTATTCAAAATGACGTTGGCAGTTTTACGTCCGACACCCGGAAGACGCTCTAAGGCTTCACGTGTATTGGGCACCTGTGACTGGTGATGCGTGATGAGCATTTGGCAAGTGGCCAGAACATTTTTGGCTTTGGCATGATATAGCCCAATCGTATTAATGAATTGCTCTAAGCCCAATACGCCTAGCGCTAATATGCTTTCTGGCGTATTGGCAATGGCATATAGTTTATCGGTAGCTAGGTTTACACTCTTATCGGTGGCTTGTGCGGATAAAATCACTGCAATCAATAGTTCAAATGTGCTGTGATGTTTGAGTTCTGTTGTTGGATTGGGTATAGCGACACTTAAGCGCTTAAATATTTCAAAGCGTTTAAGCTCGTTCATAGATATTAATGGCTGAGTGCAGGTTTCAGACTTGGACTGGGCGCGCTAGTTTTAGCTGCTTTTCTAATCTCTATCCAATTGCGAATTGCAATCAGCGAGCCTAAGCCCAAAAATGCGCCAGGTGGTAACACCGCTAATAATAAGCCATGATAATCGCTGCTAGTCCACATGAAAGGGTGCGCGGCTGGGCCGAACACTAAATCCAAACCAGATAGAATTGTGCCTTTGCCTACCAATTCTCGAATCGCACCCAGCAAGCCCAGTACAAGCATGAGCCCTGAGCCCATCATAAAGCCATCCAACATTGAAGGCACTGGTGGATTTTTAGCAGCAAATGATTCTACTCGCGCAAGTACAATACAGTTAACCACAATTAAAGGAATGAAAATCCCCAAAACTTTATGTAGCGGATGCGCGAATGCATTGATGGACAAATCTATGACGGTTACTAAAGTCGCAATCACTAAAATGAAAACAGGTACGCGGATTTCGTTTGGTACAAACTGACGCACAGGCGAAACGGAGCCATTTGCGGCGGCCATGACTAGTGCAGTGGCAAAGCCTAAACTTAGACCATTGACTGCACTTGTAGTCACTGCAAGCGTCGGGCATAAGCCTAGTAATTGGACTACGCCTGTGTTTTGTTTCCATAACCCATTGATGGTAATTTCTTTATAGAGGTTGCTCATAGCTATTCCTTATTCAACTTTAGCAACTGCAAAAAGCGTTTGTTTGTTTGCTTCATAAAACTGCAATGCTTTTAAAACTGCTTTGACTACAGCGCGCGGCGTAATGGTGGCACCGGCTATATAGTCAAATTTACCACCATCTTTTTTCACGTGCCATTGTTCAATTGGTGTTTTATTGACCGATTCATCGTTAAATAGTTTTATCCAATTACCGTGCGTAATATCAATATAGTCGCCTAAGCCTGGCGTTTCTTTATGTGCTAGTACCCGTACGCCGCTAATTGAGCCATCTGCGCGGATTGCGATGAGTAGTTTAATGTCGCCACTGTAACCATCATGAGCAACAGCTTCTAGTATAACGCCAGCAGTTTTTCCATTGGACTTTGCAATATTTGCAACTGTGGGTTGGCGATTACCTAATTGCTCATTCGGTACAATTTCTACGTTATCTTTCAACAAGTCGTTGTCGTAAGTGCTCTCAGGCAATATTTGCTTAAACAGGGCTAAGCGCGCCTCCTTTTCGCTAGCTTCAATCGGCGCGCGGGTAATATCAAACACATAGGCGAGCATTGCCGTGCCAAGAAAGGCAAAAGCAACCAGCGTAATAGCTGTTTTAGATGCATGTTTAAACATGGTATCTTGCATATTATTCTTTATGTCCAAAGACACGTGGTTGTGTAAGTGCATCAATTAATGGCACGCACATATTCATTAATAACACGGCAAATGCCACGCCATCTGGATAGCCTCCATAGACGCGGATTAAATAAGTGAGTACACCAACGCCAGCAGCAAAGTAGAGTTTACCTTTGGGTGTGGTCGGGCCACTGACTGGGTCGGTAATGATAAAAAATGCACATAACATTGATGCGCCACTCATTAAATGAAACATTGGATTAGCAAAGTGAGCAGGCTCAACTGCATAAAATGTGAGTGAGATGATAGCTAATGCCGCTAAAAATGCTGTGGGTAAATGCCAACTGATAACGCGTTGCTGCAATAAATATAAGCCCCCTAATAAATAAGCGCCCGCGACAACTTCTCCACCTTTAGCGCCAAATATGCCAAATATCGGTGCCTGCTTGATATTACTCACTTCGTGTTTGAGCATGAGTTGTGTTTTCAAGTAATCGAGTGGGGTGGCTGACGTAATCGCATCCACTTTAATTTCCGAGGGGAGCATATTGCTGAAAATAAAGTTAAGTTGTTCCATAAAGCTAAGAGGGTGTTCAGCTAATAATAAGGGTGCAGGCCACTTAGTCATAATGAGTGGAAATGAAATAAGTAGCACGGCGTAGCCTACCATCGCCGGATTAAATGGGTTGTAGCCTAGTCCACCATAAAGTTGTTTTGCAATGACGATTGCAAAAAATGTGCCCACCACGACTAGCCACCAAGGTGCTAAAGGGGGTATTGCTAAAGCAAGTAGCCACGCTGTTACTACGGCGCTCATGTCGATTAAATAAGGTTTGATCGGACGTTGGCGAATTTTAAGTAAGGCCGCTTCGCAGACTAAGGCAGTGGTCGTGGCGAGTGTAAGTGACACTAAAATCCCACCGCCATAAATCCATGTATAAGCAATGATGCCAGGGACTAGTGCCAGCAATACTTTAAGCATAATGCTGGTGACGGTGGGTGCGTCAGTAATGTATGGTGAGCGGTTCAAATGCTTATCCTATTTAATCTGCCACTTTGGTTTTGGTGGTTATGTTTACTTTTTCGCGGATTGCGTCAGTTTTATCGATTTCAGTTTGAATTGTAGCACTTAGGTTTTCAATATTTTTAGGTGAAACACCCGCTTGGATTGCCGCTAATTTTGCTGCTTTTGCGCGTTCTATCGCTGCAGCAATCATGGCTTGCTTATCTTGTTTTTCTTGAGCTTCATTCGTTGTAGGGGCTGAACTTTTATTATCTGCTGCTAATGCTGGGGTAGAGGCTACTTTTTGCGCTTTAGCGCGTGCTATTGCGGCGGCAATGGCTGCTTGTTTGTCAGTTGGCGCTAATGTGGTTGTTTGTGCATGAGCTAAGGTTTCATCTTTTTCTAAAGAGAGGTTGGTTGTGTTGGCCTCAACGCTTTTAATTTCAGCTTTGCCAGCTTGTGCCCGTTCAGCATGTTTTTGCGCGCGTTCTAATTTCTCTCGTTCAATACGCGCTAATCTAAATTCATTACGTTCACGCGCTAGATCAGCCGCTTCTTTGGCTTTATCTGAGGCAATAACTTCACTTTTTGCGTACCGATAATATTGTACGAGTGGGATGTCGCTAGGGCAGACATAAGAGCAACAGCCGCATTCTATACAGTCAAATAAATTATAGTCGCGCGCTTTTTCAAAGTTATCAGACTTCGAAAACCAATAAAGTTCTTGTGGTTGCAAATTGACTGGGCAGGCATCTGCGCAACGCGCACAACGTATGCATGGCATGGCGGGTGGTGGTGCAGGAAATAAATCAGGCGCTGTGGCGATAATGCAATTAGCTGCTTTTGTAATGGGTACTTGCTCGTTAGGCAAATCAAAACCCATCATTGGGCCGCCCATGATGTAATGCGTTGTATCCGCTTTGGCGCCTCCAGCCGCGGCTATTAATGATTGTAGCGGTGTGCCAAATAACACTTCAAAATTCTGAGGCTTTTCTATATTGCCTGTCATCGTTACTATGCGGTTAATGGAGGGCTCACCGAATTCAAAATAACGATAAACCGCCAGCACAGTGGCGATGTTAAATACTTGTATGCCAACGTCAGTCGAGCGTTTGTCATTTGGAATTTCAATATCAAGTAGCAGATGAATCAAGCGCCGCGCATCGCCACTAGGGTAAAGCGTAGGGACTACTTTTACTTGTAACTCCTTATTGGCGCAGGCTGCTGTCATCGCACTGGCTGCTTGAGGTTTATTATCCTCAATACCTATGATACATTTTTCTGCACCAAGCAAATGCTGTACGATTTTTATTCCGTTGATGACTTGGTCTGCACGTTCGCGCATCAGCATGTCATCACAAGTGATATATGGCTCGCACTCCGCTGCGTTAATCACTAAGGTATGTACGTTAGACTTGCCGTTTGTACGCAATTTAATATGTGTAGGGAAGGTCGCGCCACCCAAGCCAACAATGCCTGATGCGCGCAATTTATCTACCAATCTTTTTTTATCGGTATTGCGCCAGTCCGTTGGCTGTAATTGTGCCCAAGTATCTTTACCATCTGGTGTTAGCGTGATGCACATATCAGGTAGACCAGACGGGTGCGGAATGACCTGCTCGCTAATGGCGGTAATCGTGCCAGAAGTCGGTGCATGAATCGCTGCCGATACCGTGCCTTCTGGTTCTGCAAGCATTTGACCTTTTAGTACAAAGTCGCCTACTTGTACCAAAACTTTAGGAATATAACCTACATGTTGGCGCAGCGGCAGTATGAGTTTTTCAGGGATGGCAAGCTGGGCGATAGGAAGCGTGGTTGATTCGGCTTTGTGATCATGCGGATGTACGCCACCATTGAATTTAAAGACGTCTTTGTTGCTAGAGGCGCCGCGAATTAAATTGCTCGCAAAGTTGATAATTGCATTCATGCTTAAGTTTTATTTATATTTTCTGCTATTAAAAGTGCATTGTTAATTGGCATTATTTGCCTCAAAAGGTACCGCTATGATTGGTATGACAGGGTATTTCCATTTCCAATTGTCTGGATTTTCAGCGATTGGTAGCATCGTAATGCAATCTACTGGGCAAGGCGCCAAACATAGCTCGCAACC
>CAILFU010000015.1 GCA_903833595.1 uncultured Pseudomonadota bacterium | reverse complement strand
CTGCTGCAAAACATTAGGCTCTATGCCCTTTCTCGGCAAAAAAAATGTTTTAGTGTTATGTTTGGTGCTCATGCCAGTTGTGGCTTTAGCGCTAGATTTTCGTTCAGTGGTTGTGCCTAAAGCCGTGCTTTATGATGCACCATCAAGTGCGGCTAAAAAAGTGTTGTTGCTTAGTCAAAATTACCCAGTTGAAGTTGTGGTGAACTTGGGTGATTGGCTTAAAGTGCGTGATGCTCAAGGTAGCCTAAATTGGGTGGAAGCCAAGCAATTGTCTAATAAGCATACAGTCTTGGTGACTGCTAACAAAGCGGAACTGAGGCTGGCAGCCGATGTCACTTCACCTTTAATCGCCACTATAGACAAAGAAGTGTTGTTAGATGTTGTGGATATAAAACTCAATAATGGTTGGCTTAAGGTCAAGCATAGAGATGGTGTGACGGGCTATATTTTAACTTCATCTACTTGGGGTGTTGAGTAAGTGTGTGTTCTCATTAAATGTAGAGGTTTAATTACATGGCAAAAATAGCTGTACTAGGTGCTGGCGCTTGGGGTACGGCACTTGCTATGAATATTAGCCAGCGTCACAACGTGTCGTTATGGGCACGTAATGCTGGACATGTGTCTGGTATGCGTAAAGCGCGTGCTAATCCACTTTATTTGGGTGACTTTAAATTTAATGAGCAATTGCAGGTTGAAGATAATTTGCAAACGGCCATTAATGATGCGGATTTAATTTTATCGGTGGTCCCTACCGCAGGTTTTAGACCCATACTTAAACATATCAAAGTGCTCGGTTGCACATTACCTATTATTTGGGCAAATAAGGGTTTAGAGCCGCAGTCAGCAAAGTTGCCATACGAGGTCGCTTTGGAGGAGTTAGGTGACCCTCAAATCACAGGTCAGCATTGGGGTGCTTTGTCGGGCCCCAGTTTTGCCGCCGAATTAGTACGTGGGTTGCCTACAGCAGTTACGGTGGCTGCGACTGATGAAGCATTCTCAAATCAAGCGGCACTGCTGATACATGGCGCTAATTTACGTGTTTATAACAGCACAGATGTAATTGGTGTGTCAGTGGGCGGTGCTGTTAAAAATATCATGGCAATTGCAGCTGGTATTTCAGATGGTATGGGTTTTGGGAACAATGCTCGTGCAGCCATGATTACACGAGGCTTAGCTGAAATGACGCGGTTTGGTGTGGCATTAGGTGCAAAACCTGAAACCTTTATGGGTCTGGCTGGCGCTGGAGACCTTATTTTAACTTGTACTGGCCAATACTCTAGAAATAGAGAGGTTGGCTTACAGTTGGCAAGTGGCAAGTCATTGGCTGACATTTTGCAGGGCTTAGGCCACGTGGCGGAAGGTGTAAATACTACCGCTGAAGTGATGCGACGTGCTCATGCAATGCAGGTAGATATGCCAATTACTTACGAGGTGGATCAGGTGTTATCCCACGGTAAAAGTGCCAAAGATGCAGTAGTGGATTTATTAGGACGTGAGCAAAAAGCCGAGGGCTCTTAGCTTAAACCTTATTCTATAAGTTGCTTACTTTTAGATTAACCCCCCCCTTCAAAGTCAATCTGCCGCCATGCTTCATACAATAATACTGCCGCCGAGTTAGATAAATTCAAACTCCGACTATTGGCTAGCATAGGTAAACGCAGTCTATGTTCCGCAGTAAACTCATTGCGAACTTCTTCTGGCAAGCCACGCGTTTCTGGACCAAAAACAAATACATCATCTTTTTTGAAGTGAACGTCGCTGTGACGTGTGCTGCCTTTGGTGGTGATGGCAAATAAGCGTTTTCCAGCCAGTGCAATCTTGCAGTCAGGCCAACTCTCATGCACATGCAAGTTGGCATATTCATGGTAATCTAAACCAGCACGTTTAAGCTGTTTGTCTTCTAGGTTAAAG
Organism: uncultured Pseudomonadota bacterium; assembly: GCA_903833595.1. GTDB lineage: Bacteria > Pseudomonadota > Gammaproteobacteria > Burkholderiales > Methylophilaceae > Methylotenera. The sequence goes on along the minus strand of CAILFU010000015.1, from coordinate 2,804 downwards.
CCTAGAGGTTTTACTAAGTGTAATTGCGCGCCGGTATTGGCACATAGGCGAATAATGTTGCCGGTATTAGGTGGGATTTCCGGTTCAAATAAAACGATAGTAAACATAAAGACTTAAGATTTAGGTAATGTTCTAGACACGACCCAGCATTCTACATGGGTCGCACCAGCTTGTTTTAATGTTTTAGCTAATTCATTTAAGCTTGCCCCAGTCGTCATCACATCATCCACAATCGCTATGCGCTTGTTTTTGATGTTTTGCCCAACATTTATCTTGAATACTCCTTTAATATTTTTGACGCGTTCTTTCAGTGGAAGACTGGCTTGAGGCGGCGTGAATTTTTGTCGATGTACAGAGGTGTAATCTAATTTTTCAATATGATTTTTCGTTAGTATTTTTGCAATCTCTAAGGCCTGATTAAATCCGCGCTCTTTTAGTCGCAAGGGGTGCATCGGCATTGGAATAATTAAATCTACCCTATTCGAAGATATTTTTTTTGATAGTAATTGCCCAAAAAGCTGACTTAAATTGAGCATGCCGCCATATTTATAATGCTGCATCATGGCATTCACAGGGAAGTCGTAAGTAAATAAGCTGTAGGTAGCATCAAAATGCGGGAGCGCATTTAAGCAGTTGCCACAGATTGCCCCATTTGATTTTAGCCCGCATTGCTGGCATTGAGGTGAAGTGTGCCAAGGTAAGTCATTCAAGCATCCGTTACATAGACCCGACTCGTTGCTATCAAGAGCCGCGCACAATAGACAATGTTGTTTAAACAGGCCGTTAAAAAACAAATGATTAAATTTTAATCTAATGTTCAAAGTTTGCGCCACTTTTCATTGACAATGTATAATCTCATTATAAATCAAGCTACTAAAAAGGAACTGCACATGCACGAATCCACCATGCCAGCTATCATTAATACGGATAGCCTAAAATCGAGTTTACTCCAATCGTGTGATACTAATACGGTCAATCGTTGGAGTGTTGCGGATATTGTCGCATTATTCGAGTTGCCTTTCAGCGACTTAATGTATCAAGCACAAACCGTGCACCGTGCTTACTTTGATCCAAATGCAGTACAAGTGAGTACTTTGTTGTCGATTAAAACAGGGGGGTGTTCTGAAGATTGCGGATATTGTCCGCAAGCAGCGCGCTACCATACTGAAGTTGAAAATGAGCCACTCATGAAGCTTGATGATGTGCTGATAGCAGCACAAGAAGCTAAAGATAATGGCGCCAGCCGATTCTGCATGGGGGCTGCTTGGCGCGGACCAAAACAGCGTGATCTTGAACCGGTTTTAAAAATGATTGCCGAAGTTAAGGCGATGGGTTTGGAAACCTGTGCAACATTAGGGATGTTAAAAGAAGGTCAAGCCGAACAGCTAAAAGAGGCGGGGCTTGATTATTACAATCATAATTTAGATACTGCACCTGAGTTTTACGGGGAAGTGATTACGACGCGAACTTATCAAGATCGCCTTGAAACACTAGACCGTGTACGCAATGTTGATATTAATGTGTGTAGCGGTGGAATCATTGGCATGGGAGAGTCGCGTAATCAGCGTGCTGGGTTGTTAGCACAACTCGCGAATATGGAGCGCCCGCCTGAAAGTGTGCCTATTAATTTACTCACTCAAGTAGAAGGTACGCCATTGCATGGTACAGATGTGCTAGACCCTATGGAGTTCGTACGTACTATTGCGGCGGCACGTATCATCATGCCAACTAGTTATGTACGTTTATCTGCAGGACGTCAAAGTATGCATGAAGGTATTCAAGCGCTGTGTTTTTTAGCGGGTGCGAATAGTATTTTTTACGGTGAAAAATTGCTGACTACAGCTAATCCTGAAGCTTCAGAAGATAAAAAATTATTCGCTAAACTTGGCATAAATAGTATTTAAAATGCTCGCATCATTACAACTAGCACTAGATAAACGCAAAGAAGATGGCTTGCTACGCCAGCGTCGATTGCTCGATTCACCACAGGCTGAGCATATTGTTGCGAATAGTCAGTCTTATCTGTCTTTTTGTAGTAATGATTATTTAGGGTTGGCTAATCATACAAAATTAATTGCCGCCATGCAGCAGGCTGCAGGTAATTCTGGCGTAGGTAGTGGTGCATCAAACTTAATTACTGGACATCATCGTTACCATGATGATTTAGAAAAACAGTTAGCAAGGTTTGTAGGCTTGCCCGCTGCTTTATTGTTTTCTACCGGCTATATGGCAAATATTGGCGTGTTAGGCGCATTGGTAGGGCGTGGTGATGCTATTTTTGCAGATAAATTGAACCATGCCTGTTTAAATGATGGTGGTTATTATTCACTGGCAGAATTTAATCGCTTTGCACACAATGATATAGTTGCGCTTGAAAGCTTACTTAAAGGCAGTTCAGCAAAACATAAGTTAATTGCGGTTGATGCAGTATTTAGCATGGATGGCGATATTGCACCACTCGCTGAATATTTAACGCTTTGCGAGAAATATGACGCTTATCTTTATGTAGACGATGCACACGGTTTTGGTGTGTTAGGTGAACATGGTGAAGGCTCACTTAATCACCTAAAATTGAAATCACCGCGTATTATCATGATGGCAACTTTAGGTAAGGCTGCTGGCGTGGCAGGGGCTTTTGTGGCTGGTCAGCAAGTCGTAATAGATTACCTGATTCAAACAGCGAAGAGTTACGTCTATTCAACGCCAGCACCACCAGCGCTGTCAGCTACGCTAACAGCATCGGTTCAATTGATTGAGCAGGGAGATGATTTGCGCAGCCATCTGTATAGTTTGATTGATTATTT
>CAILFU010000014.1 GCA_903833595.1 uncultured Pseudomonadota bacterium | reverse complement strand
CTAAAGTCGCTAGTGGCATACCTTGCGCTTCTTCTACAAAAATCACTACCTGACGACCTTCTGCATGTCGATCTAGTAAATGCGCCTGTAATTCTTGCATGACTTTTAAGCGATCAGCATTTTTAGGCAAATTAAGTTGCAACTCAAAAGCAATCGCATGCAATACATCTTCAGGGGCAACGCTTGGATTAGCTAGATAAATACTTTCAATTTTTTCAGGCAATATACTTTGTAACATGCGACAAAGCATGGTTTTCCCGCTACCTACCTCGCCCACTACCTTAATAATACCTTCGCCATTAGTGATAGCATAAACAAGCGCGTCTAATACCGCTCCACGATTAGCGCCCGAAAAGAAAAAATCTGTATTCGGGGTGATTTTGAATGGTGGCTCTTTTAAGCCAAAATGAGCATAGTACAAATTGAATCCATTTATTTTCTAAGTTAAGTTTTAATTTTCAACAGTCGTACTCATGCGACTATAGAGCGTAGTACGATTAACATTAAGTAACTTGGCCGCCTGACTTAAATTACCGTGTGTTAGCTGCATGGCCGCTTCTATATAAGCCTTCTCCCAAGTTTTAAGAACTGCATCTAAACTTACATTGGCCTGACGCTGTAAATGGCGCCGTGCTTGACCCATCATTTCTGATTCATCATTAAAATTTAATATCTCGGAATTGGCATCATCCGATTGAGACTCAGATAAATCAAATTCAGCAATCAACTGACTAGCATTGATTGTTTTACCTGAATATTTCGCAATTAAACGAACCGTTATATTTCTAAGCTCACGCACATTGCCTGGAAATTTATAATCCAACCAGCGCGCCTGAGCTACGTCATCTAATATAAATGGCGCTTGGCCAATCTGTCTAGCGTAAAACTCAGTAAAATGATCGCGCAATAGATGTTTATCTTCACCCAAATCTCGCAGTGGTGGCACATGGACAACAAATACACTTAAGCGATGATATAAATCAGATCTAAATTTACCTGCGCGTACTTCTGCACGTAAATCACGATTGGTAGCAGCCACAATACGCGCCGGACTTTTACGCGTTTGTGTTTCACCTATACGTTGATATTCACCATTTTCTAGCACACGCAACAATTTAGCCTGTAACTCTAATGGTAGCTCACCAATCTCATCCAAAAATAAGGTACCCTCACTCGCATCCTCAAAATAACCCGTATGTGCGGAAGTGGCGCCAGTAAATGCGCCTTTAGTGTGGCCAAACAATATAGATTCAGCCAATAATGGCGAAATTGCTGCACAATTAATTGACAAATAAGGTTGCAAGACACGCTTGCTTGAATAATGGAAGCTGCCTGCAACCAACTCTTTACCGCTGCCAGATTCTCCCTCTATCAGTACTGGAAATGGTGAATCTGCAAATTGTTTTATTTGCATGCGTAAAGCTTGCATAGGCAGGCTATTACCTAACAAACCATCATAAGCTTGTTCTGGATTAATCTCATTCAGCTCAACATCTTGCACTTTGAGCGCTTTTAATAACATGTCTTTTAATTTTTCAACATCACATGGCTTGGCAATAAAATCTAATGCGCCTAACGAAAGTGCTCGCTTGACATTCACTTCGTCACTTTGGCCAGAAAGTACATGTATTTTGATGGTTGAAGAGTGTGCTAAAAGTGCGCTAATCACTTTAAAGCCCTCGTCTGGGGTGTGAGGTGATGGTGGTAAACCTAAATCTACCAAGGCCAAAGCTGGCGGGCTATCTAATTGCTGAAGCAAACTTTTTAACTGCGTGTATGATTCAGCCACACAAACTTCAAAATGCTTACTTAATACAAAATGCAGGGTATCCGTAATGAGTGGATCATCATCAATAATCATTAAAACAGGACGAAGTGCCGCCATCAAAATACCTCTACAAAATTAAAAACTAGAGCGTTCGACATCACTATAGCCTTAAAGACTTTTGGTATCAATTATTTTGACGATGGAATTTGAAAGTGGATGGGGTGGCTGATGGGGCTCGAACCCACGACAACAGGAATCACAATCCTGGACTCTACCAACTGAGCTACAGCCACCATAGAGACTTTAAGTACATGGTCTGCCCGACAGGAATCGAACCTGTAACCCCCAGCTTAGAAGGCTGGTGCTCTATCCGGTTGAGCTACGGGCAGATTATGGTTACAAGGGTAATATACTAGTCTATATCAAACGTCGTATATAACTTTTCGGGCTGACTTCATTTATATGCTTGAGTTTATTAAAATTCAAGCATATAAAAATTTGGTCGGCGTGGAGAGATTCGAACTCCCGACATCCTGCTCCCAAAGCAGGCGCGCTACCAGGCTACGCTACACGCCGAAGGGCAGAAATATACTGCAAACCGAGCTGTAGGTCAATTCTAATATGTTAAAATGTCACTTTATTTTTAATAATCCTTAAATATTAAGTGCTCATAATCAGATGACAGCTCAAATAATTGATGGCAAAGCGATTGCCGCTACCGTTCTTAACTCAGTTCAAGCCCGCATTAATGCACGCCTAAAAACCAATAAGCGTGCGCCTAGCCTAGCCGTCATTCTAGTTGGCGCTGATCCAGCTTCTGCTATTTATGTACGCAACAAACGTCTAGCTTGTGAAAAAGTAGGCATTCTCTCCATTGCCTACGATTTACCTGCGTCAACCACAGAGGCAGAGCTACTTAATCTAATTAAACAATTAAATCAGGATGAAAATATCGATGGTATTCTTGTGCAATCACCATTACCGCCTCAAATTAAAGACGAACACATCATAGAACATATCAGTCCCAATAAGGATGTCGATGGGTTTCATCCTTACAACATAGGGCGATTAGCGGTGCGTCAACCCACCTTACGTTCTTGCACTCCGTTTGGGGTCATTAAAATGCTTAACGCTTCGAATATACCCTTAATGGGACTAGATGCTGTCGTAATAGGTGTTTCTAATCACGTAGGTCGTCCTATGGCACTAGAATTGCTCTTGGCAGGCTGCACCGTTACTAGTTGTCATCGCCATACTAAAAATTTAGCTAAAATCATCATGCAAGCTGATTTGGTTATTGCCGCTGCCGGTAAGCCAGGATTGATTCAGGGCGACTGGATTAAACCAGGGGCAATTGTCATTGATATTGGTATCAATCGTCTAGCTGATGGCAGTATTGCTGGTGATGTAGACTTTAATACTGCCAAGCAACGTGCTGGCTACATTACGCCAGTGCCCGGTGGTGTAGGTCCAATGACGGTAGCAACCTTAATGGAAAATACCTTATTAGCACAAGAACTCCAAGAAACAAGACTTACTAATCTTACAAGTAATTAGACTAATTTTGCATCAATTCTTTATTCGGTGTACACTCACGCGCTAATTTTGAAACAGCGGTTTTAAAGTGCAACTTTTTTAAGTATCTAATTTTAAGTATCTGGGGTCCAATGATGGCAACCGTTATTACTAAACAATTCACTCCTTATCAGCCAAAACCTGATGAGCAGTACATGAGCAAAAATCAGCTTAATCACTTTCGTAAGATTTTGAATGACTGGAAGGCGGAATTGAGTAATGAGCTGAATCGTACCGTACACACGATGCAAGATGAGGTCACCATGTTTGCTGATCCTAATGATCGTGCCAGCCAAGAATCTGATATGACGTTAGAATTACGCAACCGTGACCGTGAACGTAAATTAATCAAGAAGATTGATGAAACTTTACGCAATATAGATAGCGGTGATTATGGCTATTGCGAAGGTTGCGGCATAGAAATTGGCTTAAAGCGTTTAGAAGCTCGTCCAACAGCTACACTTTGCATAGATTGCAAAACACTCGATGAAATGCGCGAGAAACAAGTCGCCAAATAATGCCCTAAATTAAAAGCCGCTTGTCGGCTTTTAATAGTCTAATACCCGTCACTCCCACTCTAATGCAGGATAAAGACCATTAACGTTACGCCTATTAGCAACGTCAAATAATAGCCATTTATCTTTTTCTGATGCGGCAGCCGTATTCATGGTGGATTCCATACTCTCACCTTTTTTGATGCTGGAGCGAATGTCGGCTAGTAAACCATTCAAATAGCGTTGTTCATTATTAATAGCTTCAATCCATTTCTTCGTCACTGGCCCATGGCCTGGCACGACTTGTTTGGCTGGCATTTTTTTCAAATTCTCAAGCTCGGCTATTAAACCTTTAATATTTCCCTCAATTGCTGGTGTACGTTCTATAAACAACAAATCACCGGTAAATAGCGTACTCGTCTTACTTTCCAACATCGATATATCGGTATTAGTATGCGCAACAGCATGGGCACTTAGCATAAGTTTTCTATCGCCCAAATCTAATGCCAAAGTGTCTTTAACGCTCACTGTGGGCTTAATAAGTAGCGTTCCATTTGCATCTTCACCCAAGAATCTTACGTTCAATTTTGTATATTGCTCACGACGTAATTCCATTGCTGTTGCCAATTTATCATGCCCAATAAATTGAGGCTTATCTGCTAAAAAGGCAGCGTTACCATAAATGTGATCTGGATGTACATGCGTATTAATCACATACAATACTGGTAGCGAACTGACTTTGCGAATCGCTTCTCGTAGTTGTTGACCTACCTTAAGGCTACCCCCCGTATCGATAACAGCAACACCTTTGCTCCCCACTACAAAGCTAATATTACAAATATCACCTTGATAGCCGTCGTCAATATCTAGATGTGCGCCATGGTGCACATAAATGCCATCACCTAAACTTTCAATGGAAAATATATCATCAGGCCTAGATTGTGCATGCGCAAAGTCAATAAAAACAATGGTGCTAAGGATTATCATTAAAATTTGCATGGTTTATTCCTGTAGTTAAAGTTATTAGCTATTATGTAATGATTAGCTGTAACATCGGTTACTTAAACGTAAAATTAATATACAGGAATATATCAATGGTTCAAACTTCTACTCGTTACACCAAAACCGCAATTGTCCTACATTGGCTTATCGCAATTTTTATTGTTGTCATGTTTGTTTTAGGTTGGTTCATGGCCGACATCCCTAAAGATGCCCCCAAGCAAATGGCCTACGATATATTCGACTTAGGTGTTTATACTTGGCAACTGGCTGAAGAAGCTAGCCCTAGAACATTCTATTTCAATTTACATAAATCATTCGGCGTAACGATCTTAGCGCTAATAGCTATCCGTATTTTGTGGCGCATTAGCCACAAACCGCCGGCACCTTTAAACTCTTATAAAGCCATAGAGCGCAAAGTAGCCACAGGCACACACCACCTACTTTATTTACTCATGCTTGCAGTGCCTGTTAGCGGTTTAATCATGGCAATAAATAGTAAATACGGCGTCAAGTGGTTTGGCTTAGACTTAATTGCAGGGCTAGACAACAAGCCACTGCGTGAATTTTTTGAATGTACGCATGAATTTATTGGTATTGTGCTGTTAGTCTTAGTGGCAATTCATGTACTGGCTGCACTAAAACATAAATTCATTGATAAAGACGAAACCATGAGCCGTATGAGCCTTAAATAACCGAAGTATTGAGTTATTTCTAGCTAAGTTTGTACATAAAAAATCCCGATTAATCGGGATTTTTTATTACTGGTGATACTGTTGACTATGTGCTCGCACGGCCTCTAACATTGCTGCCGCGTTTTCTGGTGGTGTCCACTGCGTAATGCCATGACCTAAGTTAAACACATGACCATCACCTTTGCCATAGCTACGCAATACATTAGCGACTTGCTGTTCAATCGCTGCAGGCGTTGATAGCAGGATTGCGGGGTCTAAGTTACCTTGCAAGGCGACTTTATTACCGACGCGCTTACGTGCTTGACCAATATCTACCGCCCAATCTAACCCAAGTGCATCTGCGCCAATTTCAGCTTGCGCTTCTAACCAAAGCGCGCCACCTTTGGTGAAAACAATACTCGGCACTTTACGGCCATCATTATTTTTAGTTAATCCAGCCACAATCTTTTGCATATAGTTAAGTGAAAACTCAATGTAAGCATTGTGTGAAAGTGCACCACCCCAGGAGTCAAATATCATAACGGCTTGGGCTCCGGCAGCAATTTGTGCATTGAGATATTGAATCACCGTTTGTGTGGTTGTTTCTAAAATATGATGTAATAAATCAGGCCTAGCATAAGCCATTTTTTTGATGGTTAAAAAATCCGTACCGCCCTTACCTTCGACCATATAAGTAGCTAACGTCCAAGGACTACCCGAAAAGCCAATTAATGGCACTCTGCCATCTAGTGTTTTTCGGATTTGTGAGACGGCATCAAATACATATTGTAATTGCGCCATATCTGGCACTACTAATTTCTGGATATCAGCTTCTTGCTGCAAGGTGCGCTCAAATTTCGGACCTTCACCCTCTTCAAAATACAAGCCTAGACCCATAGCATCTGGGACCGTCAATATATCAGAGAACAAAATAGCCGCATCCAATAGAGGATAGCGATCTAAAGGCTGCATAGTCACTTCAGTTGCAAAACCAGGGTTTTTGCATAACTGTAAAAAGCTACCCGCAGTTTTACGACTTTCACGATACTCTGGAAGATAGCG
>CAILFU010000013.1 GCA_903833595.1 uncultured Pseudomonadota bacterium | reverse complement strand
GCAACATTACACGTATTACTGGTTGGCAGCCTACTTGTGAATTAGAACAAGGATTGGCTGGCATGTTTGATAAAATCACAAGCTAAGATAGGAAATTTTATGACAGAATATCAGCGCATTCTTGCCGACATGACTAAAGGTCTTGCACCTTTTACAAAAGGGCGTGTAGAGGTTAACGAAAATACCGAATTAGTCGGTGATCTAGAATTAGACTCGCTGCAGATTATGGAATTGTTATTGTTTGTTGAAGATAGTTTTGATATCTCGATTCCTGTCAGCATCTTGCCAGACGTGAAAACCGTTGGAGATCTTGCCAAGCAGGTTGAAAAAATTATAGGTAATTCATAATGGGACTTTTTACTAAGTTTGAAGGGTTGGCACAAGGTCGTGCCGAACTAGGTGCACTGGGCATTGATCCATTTGCAGTAAGAATAGAAAAAATTATTTCGCCGACCGAGGGTATCATTCATGGTCGACACACGATATTGGCAGGTACTAATAATTATCTAGGCTTAACGTTTAATCCTGAATGTATTGCCAGTGCTCGCTTGGCTTTAGAGAATGAAGGTACAGGTACGACAGGTTCTCGCATGGCTAACGGTAGTTATTCTGGACACCGCAAGTTAGAACAAGAAATGGCGGCATTTTACGGTAAGCGTGACGCCATCGTGTTTTCAACTGGCTATCAAGCCAACCTAGGTATGATATCAGCATTGGCTGGGCCAGGTGACGTGGTGTTGATAGATGCAGATTGTCATGCCAGTATTTATGATGGCTGCCGTCTAGGTGGAGCAGAAACTATACGTTTTCGCCACAATAATGCAGAAGATTTAGCAAAACGTTTACGCCGTCTTGGCGAGCGTGCGGCTGATGCTTTAATTGTGGTAGAAGGCATTTACAGTATGCTGGGTGACCGCGCACCGCTGAAAGAAATCGTTGCAGTAAAACGTGAGTTTGGTGGATATTTGATGGTGGATGAAGCCCATTCTTTTGGCGTACTTGGCGAGCGTGGTTGTGGGTTGGTTGAAGAATTAGGCATCATTGACGATGTAGAGTTTATTGTGGGCACCTTTAGTAAAAGTTTGGGGTGTGCTGGTGGTTACTGTGTCAGCAATCTGCCTGAATTAGACTTAATTCGCTATGCGAGTCGCCCTTATATATTTACGGCTTCTCCTGCGCCAGCGACGATTGCCTCAGCCAGACAGGCATTGCGAATACTCGAATCAGGTAAAGACTTACGTCAAAAGTTGCATGACAATGCAACACGCCTGCATGCAGGGTTAGCGGCACTTGGATACACCTTAGGCGGGCCACCTAGTCCGGTCGTTGCAGTTGTGCTGGAAGGTAAGGTCGAAGCGTTGCAATTCTGGGATAGTTTGTTGAAACTAGGTGTGTACGTCAATCTAATGCTGCCGCCAGCTACGCCCAATGGCGTGTCTTTAATTCGTTGTAGCGTTAGCGCCGCACATACACCAGAACAAATCGATGCCGTGTGTGCCGCTTTTGCAAAATTACGGGCAAAAGTTTAAATCAATAAACAGCACGTCATCCTCTCCTTTGAGAGGATGACGATGTGATGAGAAAGCACTTGATTTAATATAGGCAGCATGTGAAAAAATCTGAAGATTCCCCTCAGCAATTAAATCCAATGCGCCGTGTGTTGGCTAACTTCTGGATTCTAATCAGAGGCCGTGGCGCGGCCGCCATCATGGCCTTTGGCGCTACCGCCTTGATGGCGCGTTCACTTGGCCCAGCTGAGTTTGGTATGGTGGTGTTAATTCACACCTATGCTATGTTGATACGTGCGCTCCTTGATTTCGGTTCAGTGGATGCCATTGTACGCTTCGGTGTGCCCGCGCATGATGCTGGAGATAGCCATGCGCTGGGTCGGCTAATTAAGGTATGTCGTCGTATTGATAAACAGGCCAGCATAACTGCAGCCCTGTTGGCGCTTGCTGTGGCACCCTTCGCTGGCCCCTCTATAGGCATGGATAATAACCATGTCATGCTACTCATGGCCTATAGCGTCGTACTGATTACCACTGGCACTGGCACTGCTAGTGGTATTTTACGGTTGTATGATCGTTTTGATATCTTAGGTCGGCAAATGACCATTTCACCCACCATACGTTTTATGGGTGTGGTGATTGCTTGGTGGTTAAGTGCACCTATTCAAGTATTTGTTGCTATTTGGGCAAGTGGTTATGCGGCTGAAAACTTTTACCTGATGTGGCATGCTAAGCATAAATATAATACTCATATTAAAGAGGCATTAGCGGGTGTTAGTGTTAAAGATGCTAAGTTAAGTGACTGTGATGGTTTACGCCATTTTCTTTGGGTGACTTATTGGCAATCAAACTTAGATATTTTACCTAAACACATTACGACGGTGCTGGTGGGTTATTTGTTGGGCCCTGCTGAAGCAGGGCTGTTGCGATTAGCGCGTGAGCTATCGAGTATGCTCTCCAAACCAGCAATATTAATCCGCCAAGTTATCTTTGTTGACCTCACCAGAAACTGGAATCAAGGTAACCAGGCCTTTGATGTCATTGCTTACCGCACTGCCTTACTTGGCGGCGCATTAGGCTCGTTGTTTGTACTAACTAGTTACTTTTTTGGTGAGCATTTACTGGCGACACTACTGGGTCAGCAGTTTGTTGCGGCTAAATCTATACTCACACTCATGTTACTTGCCGCTACCCTAGACCTCACTGCCTCACCACTACGTTCTGCTCTTTATGCCATGGGCTACGCTGCCAAGGCTATGGGTTTGTACGTTGTGTCTACCAGTATCTATTTGTTTTTGTTTGTTGTACTGACTGCTAAAATGGGTTTAATAGGCGCGGGGCTGGCGGCTAGTGTTGCGGCAGCGTTACCATTAATCGGTATGCTAGTACTTATTCATGGCAATAGGCAGGACAGCCCTAAAAGTTAAAAAGCGCTAATTATTTACACCGAGCAATTTCTTCTGCTGGCCTTACCCATTCTAGTGTTTTGCCAAATAGCGAGATGCCTACATAGCCGCGAATTTTAAGCGACCCCTCAGGGGCTAATTTCATGGTGCTGCTAAAAGTGAGCCCGTCGTCAGGGTTATAAATTTCACCCGAATTCCAAGTGTTATCGCTCACGTATTGAAAGCCAGTTAAAATCTGTAATCCGCACAAAGGCCGGTCACGGAGTGTTTCATTGGAGTTGTGTTTATCTCGCTTAGGTAATCCGTTAGCGGATAAAGGTTTTTTTAACCAATACAGGCGACCACAAAGTTTGCTACCGCAATCTTCAACAATCACTGCGAATTTTTGCCGGTCAGGGTCTTTATTGTCTACCCACAGCCCATGAATGTCATCGGCAACTGGGTTTGCAAAAGCTGAAGTTATAAGCACGCTGCTAGGCATGAATGCGCCAAGCAATCCTAGTAAAATCAATGCATCTCTAGTGAACCCTCGTTGATAAAAAGTAAACAACTTAAAAAATCCTAATACTTTTTATGGTCACGGTTCCACGCAGCTACGTTTTTTAAAGGCTGCTTAACATAGCTACTGGCTTGAATAGTGCGCACAATCAATTGATTCACCAAGGTACCAATGCGGTCCATCGGTCGGTCAATGTCAATGAATAATACCGCGCGAAATTCATCTGTATCGTTGCGTACTTCGTGTTCGTAGGCATCGTCAAACAGCACAACTTTGCCTTCTTCCCAATGCAAAAATTGGTCGTGCACACGAATCCAAACCTTCTGTCTGTCTTTGGGTATTTTTAATCCAAGGTGAGCACGTATCACTGCACGAGTCGGGCCTTTGTGCGGCTCGATGTGATAGTGAGGCGCTAAAATTGAGAACATCGCTGTGCGCATGCCAGGTAAGGAAGCGAGTACTGATGCTGTGCGTGGGCATGCTGCACAGTTGTCATCCACACGTTCACCATACACATAAAAAGCAAAAGTCTTCCAATTGTTGCCTTTAGAAATACGTTTTTGATCTGGAGAGATTTGGTGAAAAGCAGGAATATCTTCAGGCTTTTCAAGTAGTGCATCCAACTCGGCCCGAATGTCTGCATATGCAGCTTCTAGTTGCGGTACCCAAGTGAATTCATCATTACCAATAACAGGAGTGGTGCTGATAAGCGAGTGACGTGCTTGAAAATTACCTAGCCAGCGTAGTAAATGCTTGCCAGTTTTCATCGTTAAGCGGCGCCATAACGGCATTTTGTCAGAAGTAGGAGTTGCGGTCATATTCATAGAATTATTAGCCTCTATATAAAGCAAAACTGTATTTTATCATGATGAAAGTAAATGGTTAACGCACGTGCTATACCATTGGTTTACTACTAAGTAGTAGAGTACTGATTTTATTTAATGGCAGATTTAACCGCTTTTAAGGCGTTAGCCAATACTTCTGCATAGGGTAATCTAGCATCAATATCAACCAGTTTAGTGCCATTAAAATTTAGGCGTGGCATTACGGAAATTTTGTCACGTAACTCGGCCAAGCTATGGTCAGGTTTACGGGAGTGGGCTGTTTCCGCATCAATGTTGAGGCGAATAATCAAGGCTGGTTTTTGCTGTGCCATCCACTGATAAAGTTTTAGTTCACGTGCCGCAAGCTTGCGTAGTAGCCAATTATCTTCACTAGTAACAGTAATGCCAGGCCCATCATAACGAAACCCAGAAATTTCTGCCTGCGGATAGCGATCTGTGATGACCAACACCCCGCGTTGTGACAAGCGCATCACGAGCTTAAGTTGCCTCACGCGCCATAAAGAAAGTATATGCATAATGATTGCAGTACCTGTGCCGGGCAGTTTCTGCTTCATGTCTTGCGCCCGTTGTGCCTTGGCCGAAAGATGCAGCTCTAGCCATACACCAAAAATAGGCAGTAGCTTTATTTTATCGCCCATTTCGCCAGATACTAGGCCAAGATAGCGACGCTCAGCAACGCCCTTACTTTGCAGGTAGGTCAGTAAATCAGCAGTTAGGGTAGATTTTCCAGTACCATCACAGCCAACAACGGCAACAACGCCAGTAAGAAGATGACTTTTGTCATGGTGATTGATAGATGCAGACATAGTGGGCTCAGTATTCAATTCAACTGATGGTTAATTGAGATTCGCCATTATAGCTTGCATCCAAGCAAATACTAAGAAGCGCCGCTTAGTTTCATCGGCGTATGCATCAATTAGAGTTGTGACTATTTGGTAACTGCATGGATAGCGGTGAGTGCAGCATCCAATACCTGTGGGTAGGGGTCGCGACCATTTAAATCTAAAATAGGTGCGTTATTAAAATGGAGTGTTGGAATCACCCTCACCTTATCGCGTAGCATAGAAAGTTTGTGATCAGGTTTGCGCGTATGGGCAGTTTCAGCATCAATATTAAGGCGTATTAACAGGGTAGGTAAGTGGCTTGCCATCCACTGGTAAAGCCGAGATTCCTGTTTTAATAGTTGTCGAGCTAGCCAGCTTTGCGCATTGGCTGAATTGAGGCCTTGCCCGTCAAAATAAAAACCTGATACCTCGGCTTGTGGATAGCGATCCGCAATGACCAACACACCTCGACGTGCAAGCTTCAACATACGGCGAAATTTATGCGCACGCCAGAGTGAAAGTAAAAAAATCACCAGCGCAGTTAACGTGTCTGGCGAGGATGCTTCTTTGCTGTGAGCACGTTCAGCTTTGCGCGCTAAATAACGCCCAAATGATGCGCCTATAATAGGTAGATTTTTAATCCACTCGCCAATATTGCCAGATGACTGACCAAGGTACAGCCACTCCACCTGCCTCTGCTGGGCTAAATGACTAATAAGATCAACCGTTAAAGTTGATTTGCCCGAACCATCGCAACCTACTACGGCTATGACATTGTTAAGGTGTAATTTTCTTCGAGGCATAATTATGCAGGTTCTATATATTTGTTGGTGAGATTTACTAAGCGTTGCTTAATTTCATCTGGTATGACAAAAGTATCGTTGTAATAATCTTGTGACTGGTCAAATTTCTTGGCAATGAGTTCATCGTGCTTACTACCCATTAAGCCGTTCAGGGTACTGAGGTATTCTGAAATGCTACGATGATATGCTGAGGGGTAAAGTGTTTTTAGGTTGTCATACATGGCTACTTGTCGGCTAATCACTTTGCGCATTTCGTGAAATTCCTTACCAGTAATTACATTTTTTGTGAGGTGCTCTCGAATGAAATTGATTTCATTATGTACATAATTGCGAAAGCTTTCAGGCGTACTGGGCTGAAAGCAATCCATTTCTTTTGTGATCAAGGTGTAAAAAGGTATAGTTAATAAAAAACGTACTAACAGAGCTGAGCGCACTAATGCAGGACGCTGATTATGCTTGAAGGCATCTTGTAAATTACCCATCACGCCTGTCATCCAATGAAACATTGTAGGGTAGCGGTGTCTTTCATCAAAAGTGACATAGGCAAAGCGTAGGTGCTTAATCTTGGCGCGCATACCATGGTAGGTAATTTTATCCTCAGCACTAAGAAAGCCCTGTTGATAAATTTTTTCTATCATCAGGCATAGTTGCGTTCTATCAACACTACTTAGCCACAGTTGTTGGCAAAGGTGATAGCACTGTGCAAGTTGCTCTTGGCTGTAATCAAGATGAATTGCATCTGGTAGCTTCGCCTCAGGGTAAAGCTCATCATGCACCATTACCGCAGCAAATAGCGCATCGCACTGGTTAGCTGAAAATAGCACGGATTCAGGCGATTCTTTACTAGTATTGCAAGAGAGATTAAATTTCATGCATATTCCAAGTTTGATATTGCTTTAGCGTAGTACATAGAGTTAATGGGTCGTCAAACAATAGCTATTTTATAGCTTGTATAACATTTTACTAAGGAATTATTGGCAATTCAAAGTAAACAGAGTTCATGTACAATGTTGCCTATCGTTAAATATTCAATTAAATTATTGTATGAGTCCTCAACTCCCAAGTAATAAAAAATTCGGTTTGTTATTTGCCGCCATATTTTTTGCATTTTCTGTATATGCCGACTTTAAGCAAGAATCAATTTTAACTGTTAGTAGTTATCTGCTAGTCGGTTTACTTTTTCTAGCCGCCAGTTTTTTCTACCAAAATTTACTAAGCCCTTTAAATAAAGCATGGTTTATGTTGGGACTTGCTTTAGGTAAAGTGGTGAGCCCTATTGTATTGGGTATTATTTTCTTTGGTTTGCTCACGCCAATTTCTTTAATAGCTAAGTTAATGGGTCGTGATGAGTTAAAGCTTAAGAGGTCTAATACAACGAGTTACTGGGTTGAGCCTATAGGCGCCAACTCAGATGCAGAATCATTTAAAAATCAATTTTAAGGTGGTGTTATGTCTTTTTTAAAAGAAATGCTCAATTTTTTACGTAAGCGCAAAAAACTATGGCTTGCACCAATTTTTATTGTCATTATTATGCTGGGCGGATTGCTTATTTTGGGGCAGGGTTCAGTACTAGCGCCATTTATTTATACACTGTTTTAAGTCATGAATATTTT
Organism: uncultured Pseudomonadota bacterium; assembly: GCA_903833595.1. Taxonomy (GTDB): domain Bacteria; phylum Pseudomonadota; class Gammaproteobacteria; order Burkholderiales; family Methylophilaceae; genus Methylotenera. The sequence goes on along the minus strand of CAILFU010000013.1, from coordinate 25,119 downwards.
AGGAATATCGGCCTATTACCATGATGCAGCGGCATGCTTGGTTGTTGATGGCGAAATTATTAGTGCAGCACAAGAAGAGCGTTTTACGCGAAAAAAGCATGATGAAAATTTTCCTATCAATGCCATTAATTATTGCTTAAGTGAGGCAAAGTTAGCCGCACATCAAATTGATTACGTAGTTTTTTACGATAAACCGTTTTTAAAATTTGAGCGACTCTTCGAAACCTACTTAGCCTTTGCCCCCAAAGGGTTTAAAAGCTTTGCAACTTCATTGCCTGTTTGGATTAAAGATAAGTTGTTTCAGAAATCAGTCATCCTTGATGCGCTAAAGGAATTTTTAGATAAGGATATCGATTGGTCAACAAGGTTGCTGTTTTCTGAACATCATTTAAGTCATGCGGCATCTGCATTTTTCCCATCACCTTTTGAAGAGGCTGCAGTATTAACAATGGATGGTGTAGGTGAATGGGCAACTACATCATTAGCTGTTGGCAAGGGGAACAGTCTAACCGTAAAAAATGAAATACACTTTCCGCACTCCTTAGGCTTGTTGTATTCTGCAATGACTTATTACACGGGCTTTAAAGTTAATTCTGGTGAATATAAAGTCATGGGGTTGGCACCATATGGTGAGCCAAAATATGCAGATCTCATTAAAAATCATCTGATTGATATTAAAGAAGATGGCTCATTTCATTTAGACATGAGCTATTTTAATTATTGTACTGGGCTCACCATGACAAGTGAGCGATTTAACCAGTTATTTGGCGCGCCGCCTAGAAAATCTGAATCCACCTTAACGCAAAGAGAAATGGATCTTGCTGCCTCAATTCAGGCGGTGACAGAAGAAGTGGTTATTAAACTTGCACGAGGTATTAAAAAATCTACAGGTTTAAATAATTTGTGTTTAGCAGGCGGTGTTGCATTAAATTGCGTAGCTAATGGCAAGCTTCTGAGAGAAAACATATTTGATAATATTTGGATTCAACCAGCATCTGGTGATGCTGGCGGGGCAGTTGGTGCAGCGCTTGCCGCTTATTATTTAATGCTTGGTCAACCAAGAAAAGTGGATGCTCAAGATAGCATGAAAGGTGCTTATCTTGGCCCTGAATTTAATCAAAAAGAGATAGAGCAAAGATTAAGTCATGTCGGTGCAAGATTTGAATCTGTCAGCGATACTGAGTTGATTAATAAAACAGCTCAAGCATTAGCAGATGGTTTGGCGGTAGGCTGGCATCAAGGCAGAATGGAGTTTGGCCCTAGGTCTTTAGGCGCGCGGTCAATCATAGCTGACCCACGCTCGCCGTCAGTTCAAAAACAATTAAATCTTAAAGTTAAATACAGGGAGTCTTTCCGTCCTTTTGCGCCGAGTGTGCTTAGAGAAGATGTAGCTGATTGGTTTCAAATCGGTACGGATAGCCCCTATATGCTATTGGTGGCTGATGTAAACAAAGATAAACAATTAGAGATGACGGATGAGCAAAAAAACTTATTTGGTATTGATAGGCTCAATGTAGCACGCTCAGAAATTCCAGCTGTTACACACGTTGATTATTCTGCAAGAATTCAAACGGTCAGTAAAAATACCAATCCTAAATATCATGCTTTAATTTCAAAATTTAAGGAAATAACAGGCTGCCCTGTTTTGGTTAATACTTCTTTTAACGTAAGAGGGGAGCCTATTGTTTGCTCACCTGAAGATGCGTTTAATTGTTTAATGGGGACTGATATTGATTTTTTAGTGGTTGGAAATTGCATTCTTAGAAAAGAACATCAGGATAAAGCTTTAATAAAGGATTACAAAAATGCCTACGAGTTGGATTAAATCAGATAACGCCAAGGATATATTGATTGTTATAGTGTTTAGTCTCGTGCTGCTTTTATTAGTTGATTACTTTCTTGGGTATACCATTTTGCATAATGCACCTATTCGCACACGAAATAATGCGGAACGAGGGCTAGGCATCAGCCACCCTATTTATCATCATACACTTGCCCCTAACTACAATGGTTTGGCGAGTTTTGACCAAAAAACCGAGCATCGTTTTTGTACAAACGATGCTGGTTTTAAAAGTGACTGCAACGCAATTAACAACACTAAAAATTATGACATTGCCTTTTTAGGAGACAGCTTTACTGAGGGCGTAGGGTTGCCTTATGAAAAAACTTTTGTTGGGCTTATCGCAGAACGGCTACCCAAAAAGAAAATTGCCAATCTAGCAGTTTCATCATATGCACCAAGTATTTATTATCTAAAATTAGTAGATTTGCTCAGTAAAGGTTACAGATTCAAAGAACTGGTTATCTTTATTGATATTAGTGATATTCAAGATGAATCTAATTATGCAATTGTTCATGGAAAAGTAGTAGATACCATTAAAAATACTAGCAAGCAGCAAACATTTCCATTAATAAATTTTGGTTTAAAAGGACTTAAAAGTAGGTTTTTATCAGCATCTAATTCAGGTCCTCACGTAGGCAGCTTAGATTTAAATGATGACGTATATAGCAAAGAAAATAGAAGAAGTGCTTGGACTATTGATGATAGTGATGATGGTTTTGGGAAAATTGGGTTAAAAGGCTCAATAGAAAAATCTGTCGGTTTAATGGAAAAAATATACGCGGTATGCAAAAAGAACAATATCCAGCTTTCTATTGGCGTTTACCCATGGCCAGGGCAAATTCTTTATGATGTTGAGGAATCTAAACAAGTAAAAATATGGCGTGAATTTTGTACCAATAAGTGCACAAATTTCTACAATTCATTCCCAACTTTCTTTGATTCGGTTAGATCTTCTAATAAAAAAGACGTCATCAGCAAGTATTACTATTATGGGGATCCGCACTTTAATGAAGCTGGCAGTCAACTCATCTCTACAGACTTCTTAAGAACTTACCATTAAATTCGTTCTTAAGGTTTTTTAATGAAAAGTAATGACCAAGCACTATCGTCACTCATCGCTATTATTAGCTGAGAGGGCGCATGCAAATCTGCTGAAAGAAATTTTTTCGCATAATTTTTAGGCTAGTAATTTAGGCAAATAAAGCAATATGCCTTAATGATACAACAAGCCTATTTAGCCAATCTTAGTCTGGAGTAATTGTATGAAAGCAGTAATTTTTGCAGGTGGTTTAGGCACTCGAATCAGCGAAGAAACCTCAGCACGTCCAAAGCCTATGGTGGAAATAGGGGGTAAACCGATTTTGTGGCATATCATGAAAACTTATTCAGCTTATGGCATTAATGATTTTGTGATTTGTTGTGGTTATAAAGGCTACATGATTAAAGAGTATTTTGCCAATTACTTCTTGCATATGTCCGACGTTACTTTTGATATGGCTAACAATAAGATGGAAGTGCATCAACGTAATGCAGAACCCTGGAAAGTAACCTTAGTCGATACTGGTGAGGATACCATGACTGGTGGTCGTTTAAAACGGGTTAAAGAATACCTTAAAGATGAAGAAGCCTTTTGTTTAACTTACGGCGATGGCGTCAGTGATGTCAATATTGCCACCTTGATTGCATTTCACAAAGCTCAAAATGTTAAAGCAACACTCACTGCCACTTTGCCTCCAGGTCGTTTTGGTGCGCTTGATATGTTAGGTTCTAAGGTGAATAGTTTCCGTGAGAAGCCCCAGGGTGACGGCGCTATGATTAATGGTGGTTTTTTTGTGCTATCCCCCCAAGTGATTGACTATATCGCCGATGATAAAACCACTTGGGAGCGAGAGCCGATGGAGCGTTTAGCAGCAGAGGGTCAATTGGCAGCATTTCATCATCAGGGATTTTGGCAGCCGATGGACACATTACGTGATAAGCAACTCCTCGAAGAATTGTGGCAATCAGGTAAAGCGCCTTGGAAAGTCTGGGAATGAATACTACTTTTTGGCAAGGTAAGCGCGTGCTACTCACTGGTCACACTGGCTTTAAAGGCAGTTGGTTATCGCTTTGGTTACAATCTATGGATGCAGAGGTCGTTGGGTATGCGCTAACGCCACCTACTAATCCTAGTTTGTTTGAAGTGGCTAGGGTTGGTCAGGACATGATCAGTATCATTGGCGATATCCGTGACCTGTCTCACCTACAGAAAGTATTTGCTGAGCATCAGCCTGAAATTGTGATTCACATGGCGGCGCAACCTTTGGTGCGCTACTCTTATCTTGAGCCAGTTGAAACTTACTCAACTAATGTCATGGGTGTTGTCAATTTGCTCGAAGCGGTACGTCAAACAAAAAGTGTTAAAGCCGTCGTGAATGTGACCACTGATAAATGTTATGAGAATCGTGAGTGGGCTTGGGGTTATCGAGAGAATGAAGCCATGGGTGGCTTTGATCCGTATTCCAGTAGCAAAGGTTGCTCTGAACTCATAACAGCAGCCTACCGTAATTCATATTTCCATCCAGAAAAATATCAAACCCATGGCGTTGCCATCGCTACTGGTCGTGCGGGCAATGTCATTGGCGGTGGCGATTGGGCAGAAGATCGTCTGATTCCAGATATGATGCGCGCCATTGTAAGTAGTCGGCCAGTGAATATTCGAAATCCACACAGCATACGCCCATGGCAGCATGTGCTAGAGCCTTTGTCAGGCTATTTGCTGCTAGCGCAAAAGCTATATGAAAAAGGCCCTAGTTTTGCAGAAGCTTGGAACTTTGGGCCGAACGATGATGAAGCAAAGCCGGTAGATTGGATTTTAGATAATCTAACTAAAACATGGGGCGAAGGCGCAAGTTGGAAACTCGATGCTGGCGATCATCCGCACGAGGCCCATTACTTGAAGCTGGATTGCTCAAAAGCTAAATCTCGCTTGCACTGGCAGCCGAGATGGTCTTTCGTAACAGCCATTGAGCAAATTTGCCTTTGGCATAAAGCGCACTTAATGGGCGCTGACATGCAGGCATTGTGTTTCCAGCAAATTAAGCAATATGAACTAGCGTCACATGAATAGAATGTTCTCAGGAAAACAAATAGCGGTAATATTTAAAGAATAAGTAAAAGATAAGGAAATAGTATTTTGGATAAATCTCAACAACTTCGTCAACAAATTGCAGCGCTCGTGGATGAGTATGCTGCCATTAAATATGTACCTAAAGCTTTTGAACCAGGAAGAACTGTTGTGCCACCATCGGGCAAGGTGCTTGATGCCGCAGAGCTAAAAAATATGGTCGAGGCATCATTGGATGGCTGGTTAACTACTGGGCGCTTCAATGAGGCATTTGAAAAGCGTTTGGCGGAATACCTAGGTGTTAAATTCCTTATCACGACCAACTCAGGTTCTTCAGCAAATTTATTGGCATTTACAACACTCACCTCGCCTAGGTTAGGTGAGCGTGCTATTAAGCCAGGTGATGAAGTGATTGGTGTAGCTGCTGGCTTCCCTACGACTGTGAATCCTATTTTGCAGTTTGGCGCTGTGCCAGTTTTTGTGGATATTGATCTCGCATCACATAATATTGATGCAGATAAAATTGAAGCAGCAATCAGTCCAAAAACTAAAGCCATAATGCTGGCTCACTCTTTAGGTAACCCATTCAATATCAAAGTGGTGATGGAAATATGCCGTAAACACGGCCTTTGGCTAATTGAGGATAATTGCGATGCCTTGGGTTCTCGCTATAACGGCCAACTCACCGGCACCTTTGGCGATATCGGCACCTTAAGTTTTTACCCAGCGCATCACATCACCATGGGTGAGGGGGGGGCAGTATTTACCAATAATCATGAACTTAAACTCATTGCTGAATCTTTCCGTGATTGGGGGCGTGATTGCTACTGCGCACCAGGTAAAGATAACACTTGCGGCAAACGTTTTTGCTGGAAACTAGGTAATCTGCCAGAAGGTTATGACCATAAATACACCTATACACATTTAGGCTACAACTTAAAAATTACCGATATGCAAGCCGCATGTGGTTTAGCACAAATGGATAAGCTTGATAGTTTTGTCCAAGCACGTAAAGATAACTTTGCTTACCTAAGAAATAGACTGGCTTCGTGTGAAGAGTTTTTGATATTGCCTGAAGCTACACCTAATAGTGACCCTTCATGGTTTGGCTTCTTGATGACCATCCGCCCAGAAGCAGATGTTCGTCGCGTCGATCTAATTAACTATCTAGACCAAAATAAAATTGGTACACGTTTATTGTTTGCTGGCAATTTAACTAGACAGCCCTATATGCTAGGTCGCAACTTCCGAATTAGTGGCGACCTCACTAATACCGACTTGGTGATGAATAATAGCTTCTGGGTGGGTGTATATCCAGGACTTACTGAAGAGATGCTGAGTTTTATTGCAGATAAGATTGAGTCGTTTTTTGGTGTGAATTTCTGATGATAAAAACACAGGCACTAGCAAGAGAAATTCGTATTAGCGCCTTGAAAATGGTGCATCGAGCTAAAGCTTCACATATTGGTAGCGCACTATCGATTGCTGACATACTTGCCGTTTTGTATGGTGAGGTTATGAATTTTAATCCTACTGATCAGTACTTGGGTTCGAGAGACCGCTTTATTCTCAGTAAGGGGCATGCTTGTGTTGCTGTTTATGCCACGCTTGCTGCAATGGGCTTTATTTCTAGGGATGAACTCGCAACTTATGGTGATGATTTTTCTTGGTTAATGAATCATATTAGCCATAAGGTTAATGGAGTCGAATTTTCTACAGGATCGCTTGGGCATGGATTGTCATTCGGTGTTGGTAAGGCCCTGTCAGCAAAGATCCACAACGAAAAGTGGCGGACATTTGTTGTAATGAGTGATGGTGAGATGGATGAGGGCTCAAATTGGGAGGCATTGATGTTTGCTGCTCACAACAAACTGAATAATCTCACTGCTATTATTGATTACAATAAACTCCAAAGTCTCGATTCAGTGTCTCATACACTAGGTCTTGAGCCGTTAGTGGATAAGTTAACGGCATTCGGTTGTTCTGTGCATGAAATTGACGGGCATGACCATCATCTTCTTTTAGAAGGGCTAACTAGTGTTTCTGTTGAAAAACCTACTATCATTGTTGCTCACACCACCAAGGGAAAGGGGGTCAGCTTTATGGAAAATAGAGTTGAGTGGCACTATAAAAATCCTGATGATGAACAGCTTGCATTAGCACTAAGTGAGCTTGAGGTGTCACATGCGTAATGCTTTTATTGAGGAGCTCATAATAGCGGCAGAAAGTAATGAGAATATAGTACTTATTGTTGCTGATTTGGGATACGGAGTTATCGAACCATTTGCGAGGCGTTTTCCAAAACGTTTTTTTAATGCGGGTGTAGCGGAACAAAATATGATGAGTTTAGCTGCCGGTTTGGCATCTGAGGGGTTTCATGTATTTGTGTATTCCATTGCAAATTTCCCTACATTTAGATGTGCAGAGCAAATAAGAAATGATGTTGATTATCATAACTTACCAGTTACAGTTGTAGCCGTTGGAGGTGGACTTGCATATGGAAGTCTTGGTTATTCGCATCATGCCGTGCAGGATTATGCATTGATACGGGTGATGCCAAATATGCTTATTGGTTCACCAGGCGACCCCATGGAAGTAAGAGCATGTATGCGTTACCTTATTAACAACCCGCAGCCAAGTTATTTGCGTTTAGGTAAAGCCGGGGAGCCTTGTGTTCACAATAAAATACCAGAGATTTTTCCAGGTAAGTGGTTAAAAGTTCGCGAAGCTGGAAGGTTTGGTAAAACATACCTAACGACTGGTGCTACTCTTGATATTGTTAACCAATTACTAATAACTAATTCTGACTTAGAGCATTATTCCCATTACTCTATGCCTCTGTGGAGTATGAAGTCAAAAGAACATCAAGCAAAACAAATTGAAGCTTTTGATAAGGTTGTAACTGTTGAGGATCATTTGATGGATGGCGGTTTTGGCAGTTGGTTGCTAGAATCAGTATCAATACGCCCTGAGTTTTTAATTAGAATTAATATTAAAGCACTTGATTCAAAAGTTTGTGGAATGGTTGGAAAACAATCAACGTTAAATGCGGAGGGTGGCTTGGTTAGAGCCAATCTATGCATATAGGGATCTTAGGCGCAACCAGCCAAATTGCTAAAGACTTGATCGTTTCCTTTTCTGCTGACGAAGCTAAGCATCTTCACTTATTCGCACGCCGTCCAAATGACGTTACTAAATGGCTAAATGATGTTGGGCTGGCAGGGCGCTATCAGATTGATGATTTCTCTGTATTCGGCACGCAAGAGTTTGGTGCCATCCTGAACTTTGTTGGTGTTGGCAATCCAGCGCAAACTGCTGCAATGGGTGCGTCGATTCTTGATGTAACAATGCAATACGACGATTTGGCTCTTAACTATATTCGCGAACATTCAGCGTGTCGCTACATATTCTTAAGCAGTGGCGCCGCTTATGGCTCAAGCTTTGACGAACCAGTTGATGCCGACACAAAAGCGCTGATTGCTATCAATAACCTTCAACCACAAAACTTGTACGCTGTTGCTAAGCTATACGCTGAGTGCCGTCATCGCTCACTGGCACATTTGCCGATTGTGGACATAAGAGTATTCAACTATTTTAGCCATACACAAGATATGGAGGCACGTTTTTTGATCACCGATATAGTGCGTGCCATTCGCGACAAAACGGTATTAATGACCTCGGCAGATTACATAGTGCGTGACTTCATTGGCCCAGATGATTTTCATCAGTTGGTCAACGCGATACTGACCTCGCCTGCCACCAACGATGTAGTTGATTGCTACAGCAAAGCGCCCATAGATAAACTCACCTTATTGTCAGCGATGCAATTGCAGTTTGGATTGCAGTATGAGTTGGGGCAAGCCACTACTGGGGTTAATGCAACCGGCAGCAAACCGCATTATTATTCGCTTAATAGGCATGCGGAAAATTTTGGGTATGTGCCTGCTTTAAACTCAATTCAAGGGTTAGTTATAGAATTAATCGAAATTTTCCAAGAGATAAGACAGTGATCCAGCAGAGTATAGTGCAAATTTCAATATGCATACCAACTTATAACCGGGCTCAGTTTCTTGATGCTTGCCTTGAGTATCATATTCCGTTAGCTAGGATGCATAATGTAAAAATTTTCATTTCTGATAATGCGTCTGACGATAATACAGAAGAAGTTGTTAATAGGAGATGCTCTGAATACCCATTAATTTTTTATAGTAGAAATCAAGTTAATGTTGGGGCTGATGCTGGCTTTGAGAAAGCCCTTAAATTGGCTGATACGGAATATGTATGGCTTCTTGGTGATACATACAAGATACCAGAGAAAGGACTTGATTATTTAGTTAATTTATTGACTTCTAGCTCGGCCATTTATAATTTAATCGTTTTCAACTGGAAGGATCGGGTAAAAGATACAATTAGCCAGGATTATACAAATCCAAACAAACTCCTATCTGATATTGGTTGGCATATGACTTGTCTCTCAACATTAGTATATAGAGTAGACATGATAAGAGAATGTAATTTTAAAAGGTATTTGGATACAAATTTTATCCAAACTGGAATAATATTTGAATATCTGGGCTCTCATGAACACCATGTTCATTGGAATAGAGATATGTCGGTTGAGACTATTTTTATTGAGGGACTAAAAAAAATTACCTGGGAACAATATAGGTTAGAGATTTGGTTTGAAAGGTGGTCGAATTTTATTTTCTCATTGCCGCCCATTTTTTTATTATCAAGTAAAATGAAAGCCATTAAGGATCATGGGGCTAAGTCTAAGGTCTTTACGATAAAAAAATTATTGTTGATGAGGTCTGATAACAGACTTAATTTAAGCGTCTACAAAAAATATCATCATATAATGCCATTGACTATTTCTTATCCTAGATCTTTGATTTTTTTATTTATATCGATATTACCCATTTTTGTTGTTAAGTTTATTAAATGGGTTATTTGGAAATAGTAGCGGTTATTGCTCTTTGTTGTATTTTTTATCTATTTTACTTATTTGTATTTTCAATCAAATTCGACATAGTTAGAAAATTAAAGTCAATTTTTAATCACAAGCAAATTGACCTATAAGGTTTTTTTATGAAAAATAATGACCAAACACTATCCCCACTCATCGCTATTATCGGCTGTGATGGCTCAGGCAAATCTACCGTGAGTGAAGAAATTCTCAACTGGGTGCAAGGCTATGGCCCAGCGGTTGCCGCGCATTTGGGCAAGCAGTCTGGCAATATAGGCCGCGCTATTGCGCAATTACCACTGATTGGTAGTTTGCTGGATAAGTTTATTGCACGTAAAACGGATAGCACACGTGCACAACGTGAAAAAAAGACCCCAGGTTTATTGGTTGCGCTTATCATCTACGCATTTTCAATACGTCGCTTATTTCGCTTTAAGCGGATGATGGCACAGCGTTACCAAGGGTTAATTATCGTCACTGATCGCTATCCACAATTAGAATTCCCCGGTGCTTATGATGGTACGGGTTTATCCGTGGCGGCTCCTGGCAATTGGTTTGTGCGTTGGCTAGCAAGACGTGAACGGGTACTTTATGAGTGGATGACGAGCTACCGCCCTGATTTGGTGATTCGACTCAATGTGGATTTAGATACGGCCTGTGCACGTAAACCTGATCATCGGCGAGAATTATTACGTGACAAAGTGGCGATTACTCCGCAACTTACATTTAATGGCGCGCCCATTGTAGAAATTGACAGCACGCAGCCATTGGCACAAGTGTTGGCTGAGGCCAAGGCGGCAGTAGCTAAAACTTTAGCTGAACGGGGCTATACAAAATTAAACGCTTAAGTGAGCGCTTTTGGCCAATAATGCTTGGCTAATATCACCCATAAACCCAGCCAGCAATAGGCAATCACCCAACTCGCCAGCACATCACTTGGCCAGTGTACGCCCAGCGCAATTCTAGATATCCCAATGGCCAATGATGAGCTAATGGCTAATCCATACAAAAACCAGCGTGCCGTGCGTTGTGTTAACAGTGGGGCCATGATGAGGGTGACCATCAGATAAAAAAGTGTGCTGTTTAGCGCATGGCCACTAGGAAAGCTCATAGAGCCCACCTGATCTAGGTGAACAACTAATTGCGGCCTCGGTCTACCCACCCAGCCTTTGATTAGGGTGGATAGTGTAATGCCGCTGAGCAAAACGCCAGTCACAAATAGGGCGCTATGCCATCGGCGTAGTAGTAATAGGCCTAGTATGGCCAAGCCAGCCACCACTAATCGCGGTGTTGTATCGCCTAGCCAAGTCATGCTTAGCCAGAACTGTGTCATCCAGGAAAAACCAGCGAGTTGCGCTGTGTCATTACTGTCGCGAAACCAAAGTAGTATAGGCGCATCAAAATTCGCTGGGCCATCGAGTGTTAAGGCAAAACCACAGGCAATTGTGGCCGTTATCACGATGAGCATGAGTAGGGGTAATAGCCAAGATGGGCGCGCGTGCATCGTTATTTTTCTCACAAAATGGCATTAATTAAAATTTTCTATCAATAGGATATCAATTGTTATTAGACGGCTGAAAAGCCCTATTGACACTAATTTGAATAAAGCTCAAAGTCATACTATCAGGTTTGGTAGCAGTATTTTATATTGTAATTGCTGTCGCAAGTAGGCATTACTATAAAGAGGTGAATTATGAAATCTCATTTTTTAATTGCAACATTGTCGCTATCGCTTATTGCTAGCCCAGCAGTTAATGCGGCTAGCAATAAAACTTGGGCCAACATCAGTGATGTGACTGCCATTACGCTAGCTAGCACAGCATTGGTATTACCGGTAGTCAAGGACGACTGGGAAGGCGCACGTGAAGCAGCTTATAGTTTGGGTACAGCGGAAGGAATCTCGCTGTTAGGTAAGGCTGTCGTTCACGAAGAACGTCCAGATCATAGTGATAATAATAGCTTCCCGTCTGGGCATTCTGCTATCGCGTTTGCTTCAGCAACCACTATGTACAAGCGCTATGGTTGGGAAGTGGGTATGCCTGCTTATGCATTGGCTACATTAACTGCATCTGCTCGCGTGGCTGCTAAAAAGCATCATTGGTACGATGCAGCAGCCGGTGCGGCAATGGGTAGTGCTAGTGGCTGGTTTTTTACAGATGCTTTTAATAATAAAGTGCAACTAGTCCCTTGGGCTGATAGTAAAGGTGCCGGTATAGAAGCAACCGTCGCTTGGTAATAGTTTAACGATAAGCGGCAGCTAAGGGTTTTACTTTGTTGCTGCTGGAATGTCTGCTGTGTCTACGGCAGATTGCCATCCACCCCCTAATGCTTTGATTAAGCTCACGCTGGCTGTTAAGCGCTTAGCTAGTATATCTAAACCAGCTTTTTCACCATCAAGTGCAGTGGTTTGTGCCATCATCATGGCATGATGATTAATGATGCCGACCTGTTGTTGGTTATTCATAATGGTCAGTGATTCACGTGCCGCTTTTAGCCCTTCGGCTTTGTTGTCAGCGGCCGTGCTAAGTGATTGTAGGGTTGCTAGATTGTCTTCTACCTCGCGAAAGCTATTGAGCGCTGTCTGCTGATAGTCTGCAACAACCTCATCATAGGCTGCCGAGGCTTGACTGCGATTAGCTTGTGTTGCGCCGTTAGAATATAAGGGCGCTAATACTTTAGCACCACCTAGTAGGCCTTTACGAATGCTTACCCCTGCAAACAAATCAAGTGAGGGGTAACCAGCGGCCTCAGCTTCGCCAATTTTTGCGCTAGCGGCAGCTACCCTTCGTTCAGCGGCGGCAATGTCAGGACGTCTTAGTAATAAATCGGCTGGTAAGGTCGCGGGAACTTCAGGAACATTGGTTGTGATGGAGCCGGCTGCAATAGAAAAATCAGCCGGTGCCTTGCCTATTAATACTGCAATAGCGTGTTCTAATTGTGCTCTGCTTGCGCGTGCTTCTTGTATCTGTGACTGTGCAATATTGAGCTGCGTTTGTACTTGCAACACATTGCTTCGATCCGCTACGCCTACCGCATATTGATTTTGCGTCACCTTTAATAATCGCTCATAAGCTGCTGTTGTGTCTTGTAATAAATGAATTTCGGCATCTTGCACGCGTAAGTTAAAGTAGTTTTGCGCCAACTGCGCTTGTAGGGATAGTTTCATTGCCGCCAGATCGTCCACACTGGCCTCTGCCGTGGCGCCACTGGCCTCAATATTGCGCTTAACGCGACCCCACAGATCAATCTCCCAACTGGCTAGAATTCCTAAATCGTTTTGTCCACCCGCCACGACTGTTGGCGATTGGGCTGCCTTAGCAATGTCTGCCAGTGCTCTTGCTTGCCTTGTTCTAGCTTCAACAGCTTGTAGTGAGTAATTTTGTAACTCGACTTGCCCAATCAACTGATCAAGCTCGTCGTTTCCATAGAGTGTCCACCAGTGATCTTCGATATGCTTAGCCGGTGTTTCTGTGGGAGTGGATAACGCCGCTTCTTTGTAGGCTACTGGCGCCTTGATTTCTGGGCGGACATAATCAGGCCCCACTACTTTGCAAGCCGTACTGAGCATACTGATGCTTAAAAGAATAAGTGCGCGTAAGAGTTGGTTTTTAATAGTCACTGTCATGATATTGAGTCTACCACGACATTTGTTGGATGCGTGGCATAGTGGTTAGACTGGCGCTTAAACAGATTACCTATCCAAGAGCTAAATCGGTCTAGGTAAAGATAAACGACGGGGGTGGTATAGAGCGTGAGTAGCTGACTCATAATCAGCCCGCCACCAATTGCAATCCCTAAGGGCTGACGCATTTCTGCACCATCACCGTGACCTAATGCCAGTGGAATAGAGGCAAGTAATGCAGCTAAGGAAGTCATTAAGATGGGTCTAAAACGTAATAAGCAGGCTTCAAATATCGCCTCTTCAGGGCTTGCTGACGACTTGCGTTGTGTATCAAGCGCAAAGTCTATCATCATGATGGCATTCTTCATGACAATCCCTATCAGCATAAAGATCCCTATCATAGCAATGACGCTAAAACCCGTTTGAAACAACATGAGCGCTAGCAATGCACCCACCCCAGCAGACGGCAGGGTAGAGAGTATGGTTAGTGGGTGAATTAAGCTTTCGTACAGCATGCCAAGCACGATATACAAGCTTAAAAAAGCGGCCAGAATTAAGATGGGTTGATTGTCTAACATTTCTCTAAACGCTTTAGCCGAGCCTTGGAAACTGCCGCGTACAGAAGTGGGCATGCCTATATCCTGTAGAGCATCATCAATTAGATGAGTGGCTTTAGAGAGTGACACGCCTTTAGGTAAATTAAAGGAGATGGTAGTGGCGGCAAATTGTGAATGATGATTCACTTGCAACGATGCTTCGGTTTGTTTATAAGAAGCCACCATAGAGAGCGGTATTTGATGCCCATCTGAACTGCTGACAAACAAGTGATCGAGCGCCGTAGGGGATTGTGTGTATTCAGGTGCAAGCCCCATCACCACTTGATAGTGGTTGAGTGATTGATAAATGGTTGAGGCAGGGCGCTGGGTAAAGGCATTGTTAAGTAGGCTATCTATTTGTTTTGCGCTGATACCTAAGCGAGCTGCTGCATCGCGGTCTATGGCCAGTGTTGTTTGTAGGCCATTATCTTGCACATCAGAGTCAAGATCGAGTAATTCTGGTACTTTTGCCATGGCACGCCGGATGATGGGTTCCCAGCGGTGCAATAGGTCAAGGTCGTCTGCTTGTATGGTGTATTCATAGGATGAGCGGCTTTGACGACCCCCAATGCGAATGTCTTGTACGGGCTTGAGGATTAATGTGGCCCCTGGCTCATAGGCTAATTTTTCGCGTAAGCGCGCGATGACTGTATTAGCATTTTCTTGTCTTTCGGATAGCGGTTTCAAGCTGATAAACAGTGATGCTGAATTGCGTTGTCCGCCACCGCCCGTGTAACCCACGACTGTTTTAACAGCTGGATCTGTGCGAATGATATTAATAAAAGCGGTTAGTTTTTTTTGCATTAATTGGAAAGACACGCTTTGATCAGCCTGAATTTGTCCGGTGAGTTGTCCGGTGTCTTGGTCTGGAAAAAATCCTTTAGCAATCGTTACATATAGAAAAATATTCAAACATACCGTGACCAGTAGCGCCAGCATGGTTAGGGAGGCATGCTTGAGCGCCCAAGTGAGACTAAGCTTATAGGCCTGTAATAGCTTATCAAAGATGCCTTCACTCCACTGGTAAAAGGTGTGTCGTGCTTGTATGGGGTCACTTGGTTTGAGCAAATAGGCGCACATCATGGGGACGGTTGTCAGTGAAACAACGAGCGAAATTAAAATAGCCACAACTAGCGTGACCACAAATTCACGTATGAACAGACCTACATAGCCCCCCATGAGTAGCATGGGAATAAACACCGCAATAATGACCAAGGTCATACTTAATACGGTCACCCCCACTTCCTTAGCACCAATATAAGCCGCCTCATTGGGCGCCATACCATTTTCAATGTGTCGCGAAACATTTTCCAGCACGACGATAGCGTCATCAACCACAAAGCCGACAGCAATCGTCAGCGCCATGAGTGATAGGGTATTCAGGCTATAGTCCAACATATACATGGCGGCAAACGTGCCTATCAGTGAGACAGGCACGGCAACAATAGGGATGAGTGCGGCACGGCCATTACGCAAGAACATCAGCACCACTAAAATCACCAGTAACACGGCAAACATCAGCGTATAGCCAGCGTCACGGATGGAGGCGCGTATCGTGCTAGTGCGCTCCATGGCGACGGTAAGGTCTATGGCAGCCGGAATGGATGCTTGTAATGTGGGTAATACTTGATTAATACGACCTACGGTGTCGATGATATTCGCATCAGCCTCACGCTTAATGACCACCAATATTGCGGGCTGGCCATTGGTTAACCCGGCGGTACGTACATCTTCTATGGAGTTGGCCACGTTGGCGATGTCGGCCAATTGAACAGCGCCGCCGTTTTGATATTTAATAATGACGGCGGCATAGTGGGCCGCATCACGCACCTGCCCATTAGATGACACTTGCCAATGTCCGCTACCATCTTCTAAGCCACCTTGTGGGCGGTTAGAGTTGGCATTTGAAATCGCTTTACGCACATCATCTAAGCCTATGCCGTATTGTTGTAATGCATTGGGGTTTAGATCAACGCGCACCGCAGGCAAAGCGCCGCCGCCAATTTCAACGTCACCCACGCCTTTGAGTTGCGATAGTTTTTGGGCAACAATCGTAGAAGCTGCATCATATAACTGACCTTGCGTCATCGAGGCTGAGGTCAGACTTAATATCATAATCGGTGCGTCGGATGGATTCACCTTGCGATAAGCAGGCTTACTTGGCATTTCTGGTGGCAATGCACTTTGAGCGGCATTTAGTGCAGCTTGTACATCTCGTGCTGCGCCGTTGATGTCGCGGTCGAGATTAAACTGCAACACAATGCGCGTTGCTCCTAGCGCACTACTTGAGGTCATTTCTGTGATGCCGGCGATGCGCCCAAGCGAACGTTCGAGCGGGGTAGTGACGGCCGCTGCCATGGTTTCTGGGCTAGCACCCGGTAGCGATGCCGAGACTTTAATGGTGGGAATATCTACCCGTGGCAAGGGCGAGATGGGCAGCAATTTTAATGCTGCCACACCCACTAGTATTAGGCCAACGGTTACTAGTGTGGTGGCGACTGGTCGGCTGATGAAGGGCGCACTAAAGTTCATTTCTCATGGCCGATACACGATGTGCTAAACGCTCAAAAGCGAGATAGATGACCGGTGTGGTAAATAGCGTGAGCATCTGACTGACAATTAAACCGCCTACTAAGGTAATGCCCAAAGGATGGCGCAAATCTGAACCTACGCCCCAACCCAGCATGAGCGGTAGTGCGCCAAGTAAGGCTGCCATGGTTGTCATCATAATCGGGCGCAAGCGCAATAAGCAGGCCTGATAGATTGCGTCACGCGGGGCTAAACCCTGCTCACGTTGCGCTTCAAGCGCAAAATCAATCATCATAATGGCATTTTTCTTGACGATACCGATGAGTAGAATTATCCCAATAATCGAAATCACATTGAGATCATGGCCAGACAGCATCAAGGCGAGTAAGGCGCCAATACCCGCTGAGGGTAGGGTAGATAATATAGTGATGGGGTGTATATAACTTTCATAGAGCACACCCAAGACAATATAGACAATAACGATGGCGGCCAAAATTAACCATAACTGGTTGGCCAGTGAAGCCTTAAATGCCAAAGTAGCGCCTTGAAATTTTAATTGGGTACTGGCGGGTAATGCCAGTTCTTGTTGCGCCGCCTCGACTACTTTAATTGCTTCATCCAACGAAGTGCCAGGCGTTAGATTGAAAGAAATCGTGCTGGCTGGGAATTGCCCAGCGCGCGTAATCAGCAACGGTGTAGTACGCTCACTCACCCGTGCAATTGATGACAGTGGAATTTGCCGTGATAAATTAGACGCAGTCATACTGGCGCCGCCATTAAGGGTGCTGATATGCAAGCTATCTAGGGCGTTGATGCTGTTACGGAACTCGGGATTGACTTCAAGAATAACGCGTTGTTGATTGGTTGGCGTAAATAGCGTGAGTACTTGTCGTTGTCCAAAAGCGTTGTATAAGGTGTTATCTACGTCACTTGCTGTAATGCCATAACGCGCAGAAAGCGCTCTGTCTATTTCTACGTGGGCTTGCAAACCGCCTTCTTGTTGATCGCTGGCTACTTCAGATAATTGCGTTGAAGCGCGTAACCGTTCTACTAGTTTTGGTACCCAGACGCGCAACACCTCTGCATCAGCATCTTCCAATGAAATTTGGTACTGAGTCGGACTAATTTTATCTTCAATGGTGAGGTCTTGCACAGGCTGCATATATAGCTTAATTCCCTCAACTTCAGCCAGTGAGGTTTGCAAGCGCTGAATCACTTCGCTGGCATTGCCATCGCGCTGTGCTAATGGTTTTAAATTGATGAGAAAACGCCCGCTGTTAAGGGTTGGATTATTGCCCTCTACGCCGATGAAAGAAGACAGACTTTCAACCGCAGGGTCACGAAGTATGACGCGGGCTAATGCCTGTTGGCGTTCCGACATGGCGCTAAAAGAAATGCTGGTAGGTGCTTGTGAGATACCTTGGATTGCACCGGTATCTTGGATTGGAAAAAACCCTTTAGGAATAATGATATAGAGTAATACAGTGAGCGCCAGTGTCAGCCCCGCCACAACTAGCGTTAACGCTTGTCGATCAAATACCCATTGCAGCATTTGCCCATAGCGCACGGTCATACGATCAAACCAAGCGCCGCTAGCTAAAAAGAAGCGCCCTTGCTGCGCTTCTGGTACATGATGTAATAGGCGTGCACACATCATAGGCGTTAGGGTAAGCGATACCACTGCCGAAATAAGTATTGCGACCAACAAGGTCACCGCAAATTCGTGAAATAATCGCCCGATTACATCACCCATAAATAGGAGCGGAATCAATACCGCGACCAGCGAAACCGTCAGTGAGATGATGGTAAAACCAATTTGCTTAGCGCCTTTGAGGGCGGCCTGCATGGGCGGTTCACCGGCTTCAATGTAGCGCATGATATTTTCAATCATGACAATGGCATCATCGACCACAAAGCCAGTCGCTACAATGAGCGCCATGAGCGTGAGATTGTTGATTGAAAAACCAGCTAAGTACATGGCGGCAAAAGTGCCGACGAGTGATAGCGGCACCGCCACGCTAGGGATAATGGTGGCAGATAGGTTGCGTAGAAATAAGAATATCACCATTACCACTAAACCAACTGATAGTATCAGCTCAAACTCAACATCATGTACTGAGGCGCGTATGGTTTGGGTACGGTCGGTCAGAATGGTGACATTGACGGCTGGCGGAAGCGTTGATTGTAACGCTGGCAATAGTTGTTTAATGCGATCGACTACTTCAATGACGTTTGCACCAGGCTGGCGTTGGACATTGATAATTAGCGCGAGTGATTCATTGCCCCATGCTGCCAGTTTATTATTTTCAGCGCCATCAACCACGTTGGCGACATCTGCCAAACGCACTGGCGCACCGTTGCGGTAGGTCACAATCATGGCTAGAAATTCATCTGCCGATTTTAGTTGGTCATTCGAGTTCAGTGTAGAGGCTTGTGTTGGGCCGTCAAACCCCCCTTTAGCTTGATTAGAGTTGGCATTGTTTACAGCGATGCGTACATCTTCAAGCGATAAATTGTAAGCGGCAAGTGCTTTTGGATTAGCCTGAATGCGAATGGCTGGGCGCTGACCCCCGCTGATACTGACTAAGCCAACGCCGGGTAATTGAGAAATTTTTGCTGTCAGTCTAGATTCTGCCAATTTTTGTACGGCAGGTAATGGCAGTGTTTGTGAGGTAAGCGCTAGGGTTAAAATGGAGGGGTCGGCAGGATTTATTTTGCTATAAATCGGTAATTGCGGTAAATCAGCAGGCAGTAAATTGACAGCACCATTGATGGCGGCCTGCACATCTTGCTCGGCTATGTCCAGCGCTAACTCTAGGTTAAACTGCAGTGTAATCACCGATGCACCATCCGAGCTGGTCGAAGACATTTCCTTCAATCCTGGCATTCTGCCGAATTGGCGCTCTAGTGGCGCGGTAATGGTCGAAGTTACCATCTCTGGACTCGCCCCTGGATACAAGGTGACTACTTGTATTGTAGGGTAATCGAATTGAGGTAAGGCGGAGACAGGAATGACTCGGTAAGCGAATAAGCCAACCAGTAGAATCGCCACCATCAGTAGCGACGTCGCTACTGGTCGAGAAATGAACGGACGCGAAAGATTCATGGGCGAATTACGTAGATGGCCTTGAGCTTAGATCACGTGACCAGATGAGCGGGTCTTGTGTATGTGAATTATTTCTTACACCGTTGTGCGACCCACTGTTTGCTGCGGCAATCGGGGTGTCACGCACAATCGCTTTAATCTTCGCCCCTTCACGTAACCTGTCAGCGCCATCAATCACTACCATACTGCCGGTTGTGATGCCGCTATTGACTACGGTAATGTCACCTTGTGAGGGGCCAGTTTTGATGGGGGTTACCACCACCGTTTGATCATCCTTAACCACATAGACGAAAGTACCTGCTGAACCACGCTGAATAGCTGCCGTTGGCACGAGTATGGCTTTAGCTAGGGTTTCAACTGGCATTTTCACATTCACAAACTGGTTAGCAAACAGCGCGCCGTCGCTATTGGGAAATTCTGCTTTGAGCTTAATGGTGCCTGTTGCCGGATCAATTTTATTATCAGCCGCTAGCAAAAAACCTTTGCCGAGATTTTGCTGTTGGCTACGGTCGTAGGCGTTGACAGTAATCTGAGCTGACCCCAATAGCTTCATCACTTGGGGTAAGGCGTCTTCTGGTGCAGTAAATACCACAGAAATTGGCTGTAATTGTGTAATGACCACAATCCCTTTGGCACCTGAGGCGCGCACCATATTGCCTGAATCTATCTGACGTAGACCCACGCGTCCACTAATGGGCGCAATGATTTTAGTATGTGAGAGTTGTAGTTTTGCATTGTCGATGCCACCCTGATCAGCCTGTATTGCCGCCTTATATTGGCGTACTAGCGTTTCTTGTGTGTCGACTAACTGATGTGAAATGGAGTCCTGTGCAAGCAATGTGTGATAGCGCGTAAGATCAGCTTGCGCATTATCAAGCAAAGCTTGGTCACGCGCTAATTGCCCATTGGCCAATGTTAGTTGCACTTCAAAGGGCCGTGGATCTATTTTAGCCAAAAGATCACCCGCTTTAACCATTTGCCCTTCTTTGAAATCGATACTGACAATTTGCCCATCAACTCGACCATAAACCTCAACGGCATTGAGCGGTGTCACGGTGCCAATGGCCAGCAAGTTGACATCAAAGTTACCACGACGCACCGGCGCAATCACGACAGGTGTTGAATTAGGTAAATTGTCGCTGGATTTGACAGAGGGTTGCTGGATAGCTGCAACTGTTGGGTCGGGTGAGCGGGCTTTGCTAAACCAAATAGCAATGGCTACGACCAGTAAGCCGATGGCAATGGTGGCTATCTGACGTCTCCACAACCAGTACTTTGACCTTGAGGCAATGAGGCCAGAAAACAGAATTGAAGGCTCGGAATTAGAAGTCATGAGTCGCTACCGTCCAAAGGGAATTGTGATGAATTATAGACGATAATCAGCACAATATACCAGCCGTCATCGTAATACCATCTAGCTTTTATGCGGATTTTAACGATAGCTAGATTTTAAAAACAAAAACCCCCTAGATATATAATACCTAGGGGGTTTGTTTACAATGTTAATATTGGTAAATTCTAAAAAGGAATGTCGTCCTCAAAATCATCAAACCCTGAACCACTCGCAGCAGGCTTCGCCGCTGGCGCTGCTGGTTTTGCAGAAGCTTGACTCGCAGGTGCTTGATTGTAGTCGTCACCGCCACTGCTTTGGTCCATGCCGCCATCGTAACTAGCATTTGATCCAGCGCCATCACGACCACCTAACATTTGCATTTGGTCTGCAATGATTTCTGTGGTGTAACGATCTTGGCCTTCTTTGGTTTGCCATTTGCGTGTTTGCAAACGACCTTCTACATAGACTGGACGACCTTTTTTGAGATATTCACCCGCAATTTCAGCCAGTTTGCGATACATCACAATATTGTGCCATTCGGTGCGCTCTTGTTTTGCGCCGGCTTTATCTTTCCAGCTATCGGTCGTGGCAATACTAAAGTTACACACGGCTTCGCCATTTGGCATGAATCTTACTTCAGGATCACGGCCTAAATTACCGACTAAAATTACTTTATTGACTGATGCCATTTTTACCCCCTCAATAGTTGATGCACTTTGGTTTCGTCCCAATCTTGCATGTTATATATTTTTGTATCTACTTTTAAAATTACGGTACGCTCTTGTGGCAACACCACCGCTTCTAATACACCGGCAAGCTTACTTAATTTGTTTTTTAGTTTTTTTGCTTGGTCAGCAGTGAGCTCAACGGTCGCTTCATCCATGCTGTACATCTTGGTTTTAACTGCCGGAGGTGCCTGCATCGAATACGCTAATATTAGCCATAAAAGCATCATGACGCTACAAAAAATGAAGACACTGGCAAAACCAAAGCGATGTGATAAATAACCACCCATGGCGCCTCCTACAAATATGCCTAGCGATTGTGCGGTGTTGTATACGCCCATGGCGGTGCCCTTAGCAGCAGCAGGCGCCATTTTGCTGATGATGGAGGGCAATGAGGCTTCTAGTACATTAAATGCAATAAAGTATAAGGTCAGTGAAAACACAATACCCCAAAAGTGCTGAATAGACCCAGCAAAAACCAGTTGTGCTAATAGCATGGTGGCCACCGCCGCCACAAACACCTGTTTCATTTTGGCTTGTTTTTCAGCATAAATAATGGCGGGTACCATAAATGCAAAAGAGGCTAACAGCACTGGCAAATAAATCGTCCAATGCTGGTTAACATTCATATCACTTGCTTTACTGATGGCAAATGGCACCACGACGAACATTGCCATTTGCGCAGCATGTAAGGCAAAAATACCATAATTGAGGCGTAATAACTGCCCATTTTTAAGTACATCTTTGAGCTTGGCAGGCGCGGCACTAGCATCTGAATGATAGTGGCTGTGTATAGGGTCGGGTACTACAAACTTCACCACGGCCATAGCAGCCAAAGTTAAAAGCGCGGTCATAAAAAATATACCTGGCACGCCTATCCATTGGTTAAGTAAAGGCCCGCCTATCAGTGAAACTGCAAAAGCAATGCCAATCGTAGCACCTATGGTTGCCATGGCTTTGGTGCGATTTTCATCACGAGTTAAATCTGCTAGTAAGGCGGTGACTACCGCAGAAACTGCGCCAGCCCCTTGAATAGCCCGACCAATAATCATGCCTTCTATATTCATGGCAAGCGCTGCCATCATGCTGCCAACGGCAAAAATTGTGAGACCTAAGTAAATCATGGGCTTGCGCCCAAATCGATCTGAGGCCATGCCAAAAGGTAGCTGGAATAGCGCTTGGGTTAAGCCGTAGGCACCAAAGGCGAGACCAATCATAAATGCGCTAGGGTGTTCAGGAAACGACGAGGCATAAATTGCAAAAATCGGCAAAATAGAAAACATGCCAAACATGCGTAAGCCGTAAATAGCAGCCAAGCTGGTGGTGGCACGTAATTCAATCGGGGTCATTTTGTCTGGTGATGCGGTGTTATCTTCGGCTGTCATGTTTAGAGATTCAACAGTTTTAAATAGGTCGCCAGATTTGTTTTTTGTTGCTGACATGTAAATTATATAAGCTAATTTTGTAAAAGTAGGTATATTAGCAGGTTGCCCAAAAATTAACTGAGTCTTTAGTAAAAGCATAATGGAATTCATAAAAATACGCGGTGCACGCACGCACAATTTAAAAAATATATCGCTAGATATTCCACGTAATCAGTTGGTGGTGATTACCGGTTTGTCAGGATCTGGTAAGTCTTCACTTGCCTTTGATACCTTGTATGCAGAAGGTCAGCGCCGCTATGTGGAATCGCTATCGGCTTATGCCCGTCAGTTTTTAGCGCGCATGGATAAGCCAGATGTTGATTTGATTGAAGGCTTATCGCCCGCAATTTCCATTGAGCAAAAATCCACTTCACACAATCCGCGTTCTACCGTGGGCACCGTGACAGAGATTCATGACTACTTACGTCTTTTGTACGCCCGCGCAGGTGATCCAGAATGCCCAGAACATGGTATTAAACTAGAAGCACAAACCGTTAGCCAAATGGTCGATCATGTGTTGATGCTACCTGAAGAAACCAAGCTCATGATATTGGCGCCAGTAGTCAGTAACCGTAAAGGCGAGCAACTTGATTTGTTTGAAGAGCTAAAAGCACAAGGTTTTGTACGTTTGCGCATCGATGGCAAGATTTTTGAAATGGATGCTTTGCCACAGTTGACCAAAACCACTAAGCATAGTGTCGAGGTGGTGGTTGATCGTATCAAAGTAAAACAAGACATGAAGCAGCGTATTGCTGAATCTTTTGAAACGGCATTACGTTTAGCTGAGGGTAAAGCCATTGCACTAGAAATGGATACCGACAAAGAGCATCTGTTCTCAGCCAAGTTTGCATGCCCTGCTTGCGAGTATTCACTTGCAGAACTTGAGCCGCGCTTATTTTCATTTAACAACCCCATGGGCGCTTGCCCAACCTGCGATGGCTTAGGCAACATTAACTTTTTTGACCCTAAACGTGTCGTTGCATTTCCCCATTTATCATTGGCTGCCGGTGCAATTAAGGGCTGGGATAGGCGTAATCAATTTTATTTTCAAATGTTGGCTAGCATCGCCACGCACTATAACTTTGACCTTGATACCGCATTTGAGAAATTGCCAGAGTACATTCAAAAAGTATTACTCAATGGCAGCGGCAAAGAATTGATGCCCTTTAAATATTTGAATGAACGGGGCGCTTTCTTTGAAAAAACCCACGCTTTTGAAGGTATTTTAAATAATCTAAAACGCCGTTATCACGAAACGGATTCACAAACCGTGCGTGAAGAACTGGCGAAATACTTAAATTCTCAAAGCTGCCCAGATTGTGCTGGCACCCGTTTACGCAAAGAAGCGCGTCATGTAAAAGTGGGGAATAAGAACATTCATGAGGTCTGTGAAGTACCGCTAAAGTTAGCGCTTACTTTCTTTGAATCACTTGAATTAACTGGGGCTAAGTTGGCGATTGCGGATAAGATTGTCAAAGAGATTGGTAACCGCCTTAAATTTTTAACCAATGTGGGTTTGGAATATTTATCGCTTTCGCGCTCTGCAGAAACCTTGTCTGGCGGTGAAGCACAACGTATTCGTTTAGCCAGTCAAATCGGTAGTGGTTTAACGGGTGTGATGTATGTATTAGATGAACCGTCGATAGGTTTGCATCAGCGTGACAATGATCGCTTATTAGAAACGCTTAAACGTTTACGCGATATTGGTAATAGTGTGATTGTGGTGGAACATGATCATGATGCCATTTTGGCCGCTGATTATGTGGTGGATATTGGTCCAGGTGCTGGTGAGCATGGCGGACAAATTGTCGCGCAAGGGACCCCTGCTGAAGTGTTGGCTAATCCTAACTCGCTCACTGGTGAGTATTT
>CAILFU010000012.1 GCA_903833595.1 uncultured Pseudomonadota bacterium | reverse complement strand
GGTAATCCCACCAACTAAAGCTTTTTTCAGCCTGTTCAAACAGTCTGAAGCTGTCATGTAAACCTAAATCTAAGAGATTTTGAAATGCTATTCGTTCGAGTGGGCTTACTAGTACTTGCCCAATCCAAGCAGCAGGATTGTGGCAATCTCGGTCTTCAGGGGCAATATTATAATCACCTAATACAATCAGTTCGGGGTGTAATATTAACTCCGTTTTAAGCCAAGCATTAAAGGCGCTAAGCCAGCGCATTTTGTATTGATATTTCTCGGAATCCACCGCTTGACCATTGGGAATATAAGCACAAACAACTCGAATACCATTAATGGTGGCAGCGACAACACGTTGTTGATCATCGTCAAAGTTTGGGATGTTACGTTGTATATTGCTAAGTGGATGGCGACTTAAAATTGCCACACCATTATAGGTTTTTTGACCAATATGAGCAGATTCATAACCCGTTTCTATAAGCGCTTCATAAGGAAATTTGCTATCTTCTTGTTTAGTTTCTTGCAGACATAACACGTCAGGTTGATTATCTCGGAGCCAATCTAACACGTGTGGCAACCTGACATTTAATGAGTTGACGTTCCAAGTAGCAAATTTCATATGAGTTGGTTATTAAAAGTAATAATCAATTAAAGCATTTGCTTGATGATTGCAATTAAAGCACCAATGGTCAGAACGACAAAAACTAACAATGACAGCCCAAACCCGCCGCCACGTTTTTTGGGATCAGCACAATATGCGATGGCATACCATATTCGGCCTATTAGCCATAAGCCGCCCAGTACAGAGCCCCAAACAGGACTGACATAATATGAAAATAGCCAAAGTGCGGGAATAAAGGCTACCGAACTTTCGACCGTATTCATCTGGACTCGGTAGGCCAATTCGAAATCAGGGTGTCCAGTCGTAGCAGGCGCGTCAATTTTATACTTTCCTCTAGCTCGGCCTACGTTAAACGCGACAGCGAGAAGTAGGATAAGCGTGAATACTGTAATTAATGCCGGTAAATTGAAGTTCATTTTCTCTCCTAACGTGATATCTTTAAGTTAAAGTTTTTGACTTAAAGATATAAGCGGCAATCTAGTTCATACCATTATGGCGCAGTAATGCATCAATATTAGGCTCGCGTCCGCGAAATGCTTTAAATGATTCCAAAGCAGGTCTTGAACCACCTTGGGCTAAAATTTCTTGCCAATATCGTTTGCCTGTTTCTGCACAGAGTACGCCGTTTTCTTCAAACATGCTGTAAGCGTCAGCTGATAGTACCTCTGCCCATTTGTAGCTGTAATAGCCTGCAGAATAACCGCCAGAAAAAATATGCGTGAAGTTATTAGGGAAACGGTTCCATTTAGGTGGGCGAACTACGGCAACTTCATCGCGTATTTCTTCGATCAGATCTACGGCTGTTTTGCTACCGTATGGGTCAAATTCACTGTGCAATCGAATATCAAACAGTGAAAATTCTATTTGACGCATGGTTTGCATGCCGGCTTGAAAGTTCTTAGCCGCTACCATCTTGTCGAATAATGTACGTGGTAATTGCTTACCAGTATCCACGTGGGCAGTCATGTGACGTAACACATCCCATTCCCAACAGAAGTTTTCCATGAATTGACTAGGCAATTCAACGGCATCCCACTCTACGCCTTTTATGCCAGAGACACTGTAGTCATCAACTTTGGTGAGCATATGGTGTAAGCCATGACCAAACTCATGGAACATCGTGAGTACTTCATCATGGGTAAATAGTGCAGGTTTATCGCCCACAGGTGCAGAGAAATTACAGGTTAAGAATGCGACAGGTGTGGTGAGGTTGTTAGCAACTTTACGTCGGGTGATGGCTTCGTCCATCCAAGCGCCGCCGCGCTTATTATTCCGTGCGTATAGGTCTAAATAAAACTGGCCGATTAATTGTCCAGTATAATCATTGATGTCGTAAAAGCTAGCAGTCTCATGCCAAACTGAGGCTTTAGACTTGATGACGTGCACCCCAAAAATAGTTTCAACCACCTTAAATAAGCCAGCTAATACTTTATTCTCAGGAAAATATTGTTTTACTTCAAGGTCAGAAAAAGCATATTTTTCTTCACGCAGTTTTTCTGATACATAGGCGACATCCCAAGCTTGCATGTCGTTGATGCCTAATTTAGTAGCGTAATCGTTAAGTTCTTGTTGATCTTTAAGTGCGTAGGGTTTGGCTTTTTTTGCAAGGTCATGCAAAAAATCATTTACATGTTGTGCTGATTCAGCCATTTTTGTGGCAATTGAGAGTTCTGCATAATTTGGAAAACCTAGTAGATTAGCAGCTTCTAGCTTAAGTTTTAGTATCTGTGAAATGAGCGGCGTATTATCCCATTCAGGCTTTCCAAATTCAGAAGCGCGTGTTGCATAAGCTCGGTAAAGCGTTTCACGTAGCTCGCGGTTTTGCGCATATTGCAGCACAGGCAGATAAGATGGAAAGTGCAAGGTAAACTTATAACCAGTTTTGCTATCCTCTTTTGCCGCATCACTTGCAGTTTGTAGCACATCTTCAGGAATGCCTGTTAAGGTGCTTGTATCTTCAATATAAAGCGCATAGTCGTTGGTATTATCTAAAACGTTCTCTTCAAACTTTGATGAAAGTTTTGAAAGCGCCTCTTGAATTTCTTTGAAGCGTATTTTCTGCTCAGCAGGAAGTTCTGCACCACCTAAGCGAAAATCTCGCAGTTCGTTTTCTATAATTTTTTTCTGAGAAGATGAAAGCAAGTTAAAGCACTTATCTGCACGGAGTGCGCGAAACTTTGTGTATAGGCGCTCATCTTGGCCTAAATCAGCATAAAAATCAGTGAGTTTAGATAAATTGTCATTATAAGCTTCACGTAGTTCAGGGCTATTGACTACGCCATTCATGTGCCCTACTTGTGACCAAGTACGTGATAGCTTTTCTTCCATATCTTCAAGTTTGGCGGCAAAATTATCCCAATTAACGGGGTCTGAACTCAAAGCCAGCATTTCTATCGTTGCCCTTGCTTCAGTCAATAGGCAGTCTATAGCAGGACTTACATGCTCGGCTTTAACTTGTTCAAACTTGGGTAGACCAGAAAAGTGCAAAAGAGGGTTGTTTTCTAATAATATTGCAGTCACTGCGGTAAATCCTTTAGTAATTATTTCAATCTTAAATTTTCTGGGGTATTAAATTTGGCAACCAGAGGTTCAATTTTCTCTATGTCAGTTAAGCTTAATATTTTACGTGCATTATCGCCGAGGTTGCTTAGCTGGCTATGTAATATCTGTTGTTTTATACTGAGTATGTGAGAGGGATGCATAGATAATTGGCGTAAACCCATGCCTATGAGTAACTTAGTTAATTTAGCATCGCCGGCCATTTCTCCGCAAACAGACACTGATTTCCCTAACTTTTCACCCGCTTTAATCGTCATCGAGATGAGTTTTAATACTGATGGATGCAATGGGTTGTATAGATGTGCCACAGCGTCATCGGTACGGTCAATGGCTAAGGTATATTGAATTAAATCGTTGGTGCCTATGGATAAAAAATCCAACTCTTTAGCAAAGGCCTCAGCATTAATGGCCGCTGCAGGAATTTCTATCATGCCGCCTAGGGCAATAGTTTCGTTAAACGCAATATTTTCTTTACGCAAACTTATTTTTGCACGCTCTAATAATAATTTTGTTTGACGCAACTCAGATAGCGTAGAAAGCATAGGAATCAAAATTTTGATGTTACCAAAATGTGAGGCACGTAATAATGCTCGCAATTGCGTGTGAAAAATTTGTGGCTCTGATAAGCAGTAGCGAATAGCACGTAAGCCTAGCGCTGGATTCGCACAAGTGATTACAGTGTCAGGGTTCATTTGTTTGTCAGCACCCAAATCTAAGGTGCGAATAATGACCACAGCCCCTTTCATTGCTTCAGCAACGGCTTTGTAAGCAATGAATTGCTCTTCTTCATCAGGCATTTCACGCCGATTCATAAATAAGAATTCAGTACGATAAAGTCCAATCCCTGTAGCGCCTGATGCGCTCACTGCTACAACATCTTCAGGCACTTCAATATTGGCATATAGATCAATACTGGTGCCATCTAATGTGATGGCTTTGGTCGCTTTAATTCGCTGAAGTTTTTGTTGCTCAAGCTCCCATTGCTCTTGGCGTAATTTGTATTCAGTTAAGATGCTTTTGTCAGGGTTAACAATCACTACCCCTTGGCTACCATCCACAATAATCAACTCACCATCACGAATTAAATCGCGGGCTTTCTGCAAGGCAACAATAGAAGGTATGTTTAAGCTGCGCGCTAAAATAGCGGTATGTGAAGTAATGCCGCCTACATCAGTAATAAATGCGGCAAATTCATGCTGCTTGAATTGAATCGCATCAGCAGGTGAAATGTCGTGTGCTACTAAAATAAGGTTGCGCTCTTCATTAAGGGCGCTGGTTTGTTGTTCGGTGGTTAATTGGCTTGGATGGCCGAGCAGTACTTTGATTACCCGCTCAACTACTTGG
>CAILFU010000011.1 GCA_903833595.1 uncultured Pseudomonadota bacterium | reverse complement strand
GGTGGTGTGATTGCCGATGGTTATGATGCTGAGCTCGATGAATTACGCGCCTTGCAAAATAATCATGGTGAATTTTTACTCCAGTATGAAGCGGCAGAAAAAGCCCGTACCGGTATTAGTAATCTCAAAGTAGAGTACAACAGTGTGCATGGCTTTTACATTGAGATGAGCCGCACGCAAGCAGAAAGCGCGCCTGCTGAGTATAGACGCCGCCAAACCTTGAAAAATGTAGAACGATTTATCACGCCAGAATTAAAGGCGTTTGAAGATAAAGTATTAAGTGCCAATGACCGAGCATTGGCACGTGAAAAAATGCTGTATGAGCAAGTGCTTAATCAACTACTGCCTTTTATCGCTCAGCTACAAGTCAATGCCAATGCAGTCGCTTGCCTAGATGTATTGGCTTGCTTTGCTGAGCGAGCGGTCACTTTAAAATACGTCGTCCCAGAATTTAGTACGGAGGCGGGCATGCATATTGTGGCGGGCCGTCACCCTGTGGTTGAGCAAATTACGGTCGCCACCTCTGGCCAACCCTTTATTGCCAATGACGTGTTGTTAAATCCGTATCGCCAGTTACTCCTCATTACCGGGCCGAACATGGGGGGTAAATCGACCTTTATGCGGCAAACGGCTTTAATCGTTTTATTGGCGCACTGTGGTTGTTTTGTGCCCGCCAACCTGGCCAAAATAGGCGAGATTGATCGCATTATGACGCGTATCGGCGCCTCGGATGACTTAGCGGGTGGGCGCTCTACATTTATGGTGGAGATGACGGAAACCGCTAATATTTTGCATAATGCCACGGATAAAAGTTTGGTCTTGTTAGATGAAATTGGCCGCGGTACCTCCACCTTTGATGGCTTGAGTTTAGCTTGGGCCGTGGCTAAACAGCTTCTTGAGAAAAATCGTAGTTACACTTTATTTGCCACCCATTATTTTGAACTCACCCGTATCGTCGATGAGTTTAAACAGGCGGCCAATGTGCACTTAGATGCCATAGAGCATGGGTCTGAACAAAATAAATCCATCGTGTTTATGCATAAGGTAGAAGAGGGCGCGGCCAACCAAAGTTATGGTTTACAAGTGGCGCAGTTAGCGGGTATTCCAAAATCGGTGGTGGCAGCTGCCAAACGAAAACTGATTCAACTAGAGCGTAATAACGTGGTGCAGGATAGTACGCAACCCGATATGTTCACCAGCAATGAAGCTATCGTTGAGCTGCCCATTCACCCCGCACTGAGTGCGTTAGAGGCGATACAAGCCGATGACTTAACGCCTAAGCAAGCGCTTGATGTGCTATACCAGTTGAAAGCCTTAATCAATCAAGGCTAAGCAAACTTAATCAACGAAAGGCCAATAAAAAAGGCGCTCAAGCATTGAGCGCCTTTTTTATTCATGCAGATTACTTTAATTAGTGATGATGACCACCCGCGCCATGCACGTGTTGATGCGTCACTTCTTCTTTATTTGCCGCACGCACGTCAGTCACCGTCGCGCTAAATATCACGCGCTCGCCAGCCCATGGATGGTTGCCATCGACAATCACTTTGCCATCAGCAATTTCTGTCACCGTGTATAAAATCACTTCACCGGTTTCGTCTTCACCTTCAAATTGCATACCGACTTTTAAATCAGCGGCTGGGAAAGCGTTAGCTGGTTCAATTTGTACAAGTTCTTCATCGTATTCACCAAAGGCATCAGCGGGTTGCAAGTCTACAATCACCACGTCACCGACATTTTTGCCATGCATGGCTTCTTCCACTTTTGGGAAAATATTATC
>CAILFU010000010.1 GCA_903833595.1 uncultured Pseudomonadota bacterium | reverse complement strand
GCTACTTCTTCAGCGGTAAGCAAGGTTGAAGTAGGGACGGAAATCGACCCACGTTTCATGGCGCCTAAAAATGCAATGGGGTAGTCTAAGCAATTTGGCAAGCGAATCAACACGCGATCGCCGACTTCCACTTGCAAATTTA
Organism: uncultured Pseudomonadota bacterium; assembly: GCA_903833595.1. Lineage (GTDB taxonomy): Bacteria > Pseudomonadota > Gammaproteobacteria > Burkholderiales > Methylophilaceae > Methylotenera. The sequence continues at coordinate 1,528 of CAILFU010000010.1, read as the reverse complement.
TGAGTAACTGAGCAAATTGATCTGTGCGTTTTGCTAATTGCTCAAATGTGATTTGAGAGGTACCTTGCACATCATCTTCCACGATCATCGCGATGGCTTGAGCAGCAGGTGTATTTAAATGCTTGTCCGTACAAGCAGCGCCAATATTAAAATGTTTTGCAACACTCCATTGCCAATCTGGAAATTTTTCAAATTTTTGCATCATTCAACTTTCATAAGCTTCTGAATTAAAAGGTAAAGTGTAAAACTTGCAACAGTTCACCCGCTAAAATGAATTTTTATAATATCGCCCCGTACGGCCAGTTTTGGCGAATTACCTGTGCTGGTAGTAACTCAAGCACTTGTAGCGCGAAATTCTTGTCTTCTGGCGTAATGGCTCTTAATGCATGGGCACGTAGCAACGTCTGTAATGCCTTACCAAACATAGGTGGGTCTAACATTTCACCCTCAAACTTAATGGCGCCGCCATGCAAAGCATCGGCCTCAATAGCAGCTTTAAGAATACGTACCTTTTGGTTCACCTCAGTCGGAGAAGGGGTGTAAGCAGTTTTACATAAGTGAATATGGCCTGGATGTATCACTTGCTTACCCGTCAAACCCATCGCAGCCTCTTGGCAAGCGTGTTTATAAACAATGCGTGATTCATTGTCGCCATGTAAATCTAGCCATCGACGCACATCATGCGGTTCTACAAATTTCTCCGGCATCACATTGGCGCCTATCAAGGTTTCCACCCCACCAATAACTCCTTTACCAGCAATACGCGCTTCAAACATCAGTTGATTCATGTAGTACTGCAGTTCTTCAATCCAGTTTTCCGGGGTAATGTGTATCCCCATTGCTTTTGAGAAGTCGTGAATACCGAACACCACATGCTTAACTGTGCTGTACTGCAGTAATTCTGGGGCTATTTTGAGTGATTTTGGGTGTTCAATAATCGGCTGTATCGTAATGTGAGGGTTAATCTCAATCAAAAAACTAGATAGATCACGCACTTCAGCCGCACCGTAGGCCTCGCCTGCTTTAGCAAGCATCACCACATCAATATAATCAGACATATCACTGACTAACTGCATATCTAATTCATATTCGTCTGTGCGAAATGAGTTTGCCCTAATGGCTATGGTGACCTGTTTATTATCTCTGCGAAGCAAAGGTAGCTCTTGACGCAATAAATCACGACTCATCTGTTTTTGACGGCAACCATCTTCAAGGTCAAAAATTAAGGTATGCGCATTGGTGTTATGTGCATGCTTACGCATGCGTGCTGCCGCCTGCGTCAAATCTTCATAAATACCTAAAGCAGGCGAATACTTAACGGGCGGATAATATAGCTGTATCCCAGGCCAGCTTTCTCCTAGCATAGAGCTATTGCTGTAGCATTTTATTTTACTTTGATTATTCATATCGTCGTTAATCGGGTGTACGTTATTCATATTAGCTCTTCCACTGATTTTAATTAATTATTTTTCTAACGATTAACTTCTTCACGACCACTTAATTTAGTCAGCACACTCTGCATCGCCAT
>CAILFU010000009.1 GCA_903833595.1 uncultured Pseudomonadota bacterium | reverse complement strand
CCACCTAACATGGTAGCAAGCAAATCAACAGCTTGCGCCGGACTCATAAGTGGTGAAACAGCTTTACCATTGGCAATGTCGGATAAAAATGCAGCTTTAACATAAGCTGCCTGATCTACCCCTGCCGGGGTACGGTTGGCAATCAAATCAATTAAAATTTCAGCTTGCCCGGCAGGTGGATTTTTAAGTAGTTCTACGACTTGAGCGACTTGCTCAGCCGTTAGCGGTAATGGTGGTAATTGATTAGTAGCACGTTCTTGCACGTGAGCGGCATAAGCTTTTAACATGGTGTTTTGTATCTTTAAAGTTGGTTAAAATAATTCGTCATCATTATACAACCAGCTCAAAACACGTGGTACTTAGACCCAGTAGATTTTGAACTGACTGCTTATTTATCTAGGTATAACCTTTTTGCAAATGGTGAGTTGCAGCTCTTACCCATGGCTGAAGCTTCCATTTTATCCAACAGGTCTTTTTCATAACCTTTGTCATGCTTTAATTCTAAAAAAGCACGTACTTCGTATACGTCAGCAAAGCCATTCTTATCTGTATCCATTGCCGCTACATTGTCTTCAACGGTTGGGCCAGTATATCGCCCCTCTTTATCCGTGAGATAGCCCAACACATCTGCTGCACTGGCCACATTGATTACAAAAAAACAAGCCAGCAAAATAAGTATTTGCGCTGAGCAGTTTAATATTTTATTCACACGCATCATTAATATCCTTAGCATTTTCATTAAGACGGATATTAAAACAAATAGTGCAACGAATAGCGTCTGCTAAAGTACTTCACTTAAATAATCACAAGTCAACATATTAAAACATCAAATAACTGCATGTATTTCAACAAAACTTTGGCGAGCAATCTTTTCTTTCCACTCTGCTGGGCCGATACCGTGTACTGACACGCCTTTACTATCAACCGCCACCGTCACAGGCATGTCTTGTACAGTAAACTCATAAATCGCTTCCATGCCTAAATCAGCAAATGCAAGGACTTCTGCCTTTTTAATGGCTTTACTCACCAAATAAGCCGCACCGCCCACTGCGGTTAAATAAACCGATTGATAACTTGCAATTGAAGCTATGGTTTCATCACCCCGTTCAGCTTTACCCACCATACCCAACAAGCCAGTTTGTCCTAACATCATTTCAGTGAACCCATCCATACGCGTCGCTGTCGTGGGTCCTGCTGGGCCTACCGCTTCATCGCCCACCGCATCTACTGGACCTACGTAATAAATAAATCGATTATTAAAATCAACTGGCAATTTCTCACCTGCTGCCAACATCGTCGCAATGCGCTTATGCGCAGCATCACGGCCTGTCAGCAATTTTCCGCTCAACAACAAGGTTTGACCAGGTTGCCAAGTTTGAATGTGTGCTTTAGTAATCGTATCTAAATTCACCCTTAAAGAAGCTTCACTAGGCGCCCAATGCACATTCGGCCAAGCATCTAAATTAGGCGCCTCCAATACAGCTACACCACCACCATCTAACTCAAAATGCACATGTCGCGTTGCGGCACAATTAGGGATAATTGCCACCGGCAGAGAAGCTGCATGCGTAGGATAATCTAAAATCTTTACATCCAATACGGTAGCTAGCCCCCCTAAACCTTGCGCGCCTATGCCCAAGTTATTCACTTTTTCAAAAATTTCTAGGCGCAACTCTTCTATTCTATTGCTGGCACCCCTTGCCTTAAGCTCATGCATATCCATCGGTGCCATAAGGGACTCTTTAGCTAACAATACAGCTTTTTCTGCACTGCCCCCTATGCCTATCCCCAACATGCCCGGTGGACACCAACCTGCACCCATTTGGGGCACTACCTCTAATATCCAATCCACGATACTGTCGTTGGGGTTAAGCATGGTCAGCTTAGCTTTATTCTCAGAACCACCCCCTTTTGCGGCAATACTCACTTCAACTTTATCACCAACCACCAATGAAATATGCACCACTGCTGGCGTATTATCTTTAGTATTGGCGCGCTTTCCAGCGGGGTCATTCACAATAGAAGCGCGTAATTTATTCTCCGGTAGCAGATAAGCACGCCGCACGCCTTCATTAACCATTTGCTCTACATTTAATGTCGCATCCCACTTCACTTGCATCCCTACTTTTACAAAAGCAACAACAATGCCAGTATCTTGGCATAGGGGTCGCTTACCTTCGGCACACATACGTGAGTTAGTTAAAATTTGTGCAATCGCATCTTTAGCAGCTGGCGATTGCTCTGCCTCATAAGCGCGGCCTAATGCCTGAATATAATCAAGCGGATGGTAGTAAGAAATATATTGCAGTGCGTCCGCAATGCTTTGAATAAAGTCTTCTTGATGTATCGTAGTCATTTTTGCCTTACAAGCATTTATCTAGGTGAGCTTTATCTTGCAGATTTAGCATAAGCAATTGTATTGTTGATGTCTTTACGTAAAATTTTACCATTTTTGGTACGTGGGAAATCTTTAGTTAAATAGACGGTTTTGGGTGTTTTATAGGCAGCTAAATGTTGCTTACCAAAAGCTAATAATTCATCTGCTGTTACCTCAAGGTTAGGCTGCAATATTACGTAAGTGACCACCAATAACTTATCTTTCTCCAACTCCTCACCTACCGCAGCACAATCGGCCACTGCTGGATGTGATTTATAAACACGCTCAATTTCATAAGGTGATACACGGTAGCCAAAGCTTTTAATAATGTCGTCCTTACGGCCTAAGAACCAAATATAGCCATCAACATCGTAGCGGGCATAATCACCTGTAAAAAACCAGCCATCATGCTTATATTTTGCAGTTTCTTCGTCTAAATTCCAGTAGCGTAAAAATAAGCCAGGATCATTATCCGGCACGCAAATCATCCCCTCTTCACCTTGCGCTACTTCTTCTAAGGTATCAGGATTAAGCAATTTAATGGCATGTCCGGGTTGCGGAAATCCTGCTGAACCAGCTCTGATGGGACGGAAAGTACTTTGACTTAAATAGTATGAAAACTCACTCATCCCCACCGCTTCATAAATATCTCTACCGAAACGTGTGCGCCATTGTTG
>CAILFU010000008.1 GCA_903833595.1 uncultured Pseudomonadota bacterium | reverse complement strand
TTTTACTATCTTGTTCTTCAAAAAATCAACACCCGTAAATGCACGTCGCGCTGCCGAAGTCACTAAATCACAAGCTGTCAGTGCTAAGCTCGTTAGAGAGGCTTGGTGGCTGGTTTTGGTGCTTGTAGGGCTTTTCATTGCGGTGATTCTATTTACATACCATCCTGAAGATCCTTCATGGTCACATATGGCGGCTGACAACGCAGCTATACATAATAGTGGTGGCAATGTTGGCGCGTGGCTATCCGACATGATGCTGTATTTATTTGGTTTTTCAGCATGGTGGTGGGCTGTGTTGGCTTTCTATGCCATGTGGTTGGTGTATTTAAAATTAGAAGTCGTCGATGCCAGCGAAAAACCATTTCTACTATTTAATTTTATCGGCTTTGCTATTTTACTCATGGCTTCTTGTGCGTTAGAGGCGGGCCATTTAATTAGCTTGCCTGCCACACTACCTATTGATCCTGGTGGCATGTTGGGCACCACGGTTGATGGCTTGTTGCGCACTATGTTTGGTTACGTAGGTTCTAGTATGTTTTTGTTACTGATGTTTGTGGTGGGGTTTAGCCTATTTACGGGTTGGTCATGGATTATGCTCACCGAAAAATTTGGTGCAGGTTTAATCACAAGTTATGAATTTATTAAGTATAAATGGCAAGATTGGCAAGATAGAAAGGCCGGAAGGGCTGTTGGGCTAGAGCGCGCTGAGTTTGTAGAAATTGAGCGTAAACGTGTAGAAGACCGTCCGCCAGTGTTTATTGAACCGCCAGTATTAGAAATCACCCAAAGTGCTCGTGTGCAAAAAGAGAAACAAGCACCATTATTCGAGTCTTTACCAGACTCTGCATTGCCGCCAATCCATTTGTTAGACGATCCGTCGGGCGCAGTGGAATTACCCTCTGCTGAAACGCTTGATTTCACTTCACGCTTGATTGAACGTAAGCTAATGGACTTTGGTATTGAGGTTAAGGTATTAACTGCACAGCCTGGCCCGGTAATTACACGATTTGAATTAGAACCAGCGGCAGGCGTTAAAGGCAGCCAAGTCACTAATTTAATTAAAGATCTAGCACGAGCATTGTCTGTAGTGAGTGTTCGTGTGGTAGAAACCATCCCAGGTAAAACTTGCATGGGCTTAGAATTACCCAACCCTAAACGCCAAATAGTTTACTTATCCGAAATTATGGGCAGCCAAGCCTATGCAGATGTTAAATCGCCATTGGCTATTTGTTTGGGTAAAGATATTGCAGGTAAGCCCGCGGTGGCTGATCTTGCGAAAATGCCACATGTGTTAGTGGCTGGGACTACAGGCTCTGGTAAGTCGGTAGCGATTAACGCTTTGATATTAAGTTGGCTTTACAAGGCCGATGCAAGTCAAGTACGTTTGATTTTGATAGACCCGAAAATGCTAGAGCTATCTGTGTATGAAGGTATTCCGCATTTATTGGCGCCCGTGGTGACCGATATGCGTCAAGCGGCTAGCGCTTTAAACTGGTGTGTGGCAGAGATGGAGCGTCGCTATAAATTGATGTCTATGTTGGGTGTACGTAATCTAGCCGGCTACAACCAAAAAATTAGAGATGCCGATAAAGCGGGCGAAAAAATTCCACATCCATTCAGCCTAACGCCGGATGAGCCAGAGCCGTTAATCGAAATGCCACTTATTGTGGTGGTGATAGATGAATTGGCTGATTTAATGATGGTGGTGGGTAAGAAAGTAGAAGAGCTCATTGCTCGCCTAGCGCAAAAAGCACGTGCCTCAGGCATTCACTTGGTGCTAGCTACACAACGACCATCGGTCGATGTGATCACTGGCTTAATTAAGGCCAACGTACCTACGCGTATTTCTTTTCAGGTATCTAGCAAAATAGACTCTCGCACCATATTAGACCAAATGGGCGCTGAAGCTTTGTTAGGTCAAGGTGATATGCTCTATATGCCGCCGGGTACTGGTTACCCTGTGCGTATACACGGTGCGTTTGTGTCAGATCAAGAAGTGCATAAAGTCGTGAACTACCTAAAATCACAAGGCGAGCCAAATTATATTGAAGGCATTTTAACGAATGAGGCGGAAGAGGGCGGCGCGGACTTTGCCGATAGCCTCTCTGCAGGTGGTTCAGAAGTTGATCCGTTATATGATGAAGCTGTCGGTATTGTGCTTAAAACCCGCAGGGCGAGCATTTCTGGGGTGCAGCGTCAGCTTCGTATTGGTTATAACCGTGCCGCACGTTTAATAGAGGACATGGAGCGTGCCGGTCTAGTTTCTGCCATGCAAAGTAATGGTAACCGAGAAGTACTAGCGCCGCACAACGAGCCTTAACGGCTTATTTCTTGGTCATTGACCGTTCTTACAGAATGCCTAAGGGTTTGTATGCATAAAATAAAAGCAGTGTTATTAGTTTGCATGTTGGCAATGCCTTTGCTGGCCTTGGCAGATGGTATTGCTAGTCTGAAGAAGTTTTACAAAGAAACGCACGCTATGCGTGCTGATTTTTATCAGCTGGTGACGGATAGAAAAGGTCAAAAAATACAAGAAGTCTCGGGCCAAATGCAATTACAGCGCCCCAATAAATTTAGGTGGGATTACAAAAAGCCATTTGAGCAACAAATTATCAGTGATGGCACCAGTGTATGGTTATACGACCCTGAATTGGCGCAAGTCACCGTGCGTGAATTAAGTAAAGCTTTAGGCGCCAGCCCAGCAGCCTTGTTGGCCGGTGAAGATAGCTTAGATAAAAACTTCAAGTTAGTCACCGCCTATCGTAAAGGTAATCTTGAATGGGTGAGCACCAACCCCAAAGATTCAGACTCGGGATTCAATAAAATATCTTTGGGTTTTAAGGGTGAGTTATTGCAAGAAATGGACATGATAGATAGCTTTGGTCATCAAACTAAAATAGTCTTCAGCAACCTCGAACACAACCCTGCCATAGAGGCTAAAGCCTTTTTATTTAAACCACCTAAAGGCGTTGATGTAGTAGGCGAATAGCCTATTCAAGTTAAACTGAAGATTAAAGGCGCATAAGCGCCTTTTTTATAGATATAAATATTGATAATATTTGATAATATTTGATACATT
>CAILFU010000007.1 GCA_903833595.1 uncultured Pseudomonadota bacterium | reverse complement strand
TGCCGCGGCTGTGGTAAATGCGCCGGATGGATCGGCAAAAATAGAACACTCGAATGGCGCGAACATAGCTTTTTTAGAAGCTTCTAACATTTGCATCGCAAGATCTATATCACGACCGCCAATAAATATCGCCTCTCGTTTAACGCCCGAAGGACTACGTGAAAAGATTACATCCTGCGACAATCCCGCCACTTCAGACAGTGCGACATTGGTATAAGGCATAATCTGATCGTAACCTGCGTCATAGGCCATATTGACATCAAATGGACTGGCATTTTTAGCCGCAGTAATTAAATGTAAAATACTTTTTTTTATCATATAAATGCTCTGCTGAATTTCTATTTTAAGCGTTATTGTCTAATGTGCTGTTACCGATATTTCAGCGCCATGATTATCGCCACTACAAATCAGCCATGTTAGCGCACTGTCTGTAAAAGTGGCTTTTAACTGTTGTAATTGGTTTTCTGCTTCAAGTACATCATTAAACACTGCAAAGCCGGTTGGTCCCCAAGAACTTTGTCCAAAACAGGCCACACCCCTACCCTCTAAATATTGCAATATTTTAGCCACTTCGCGGCTAGCATAACGGCCACCTTGTGCAGGCGAAAAATAGTCGCCCACATGAGATTGTAAAACTTGAATAGCCTGACCGAAACCAGTTAAATCACGTTCCAGTAAAGCGGGCATAGCTTGCATTAAGACATGTCGACATAAATGTGCTGCTAGATTTTCAGAAAATTCTGGCAGTTGGTCAAATGCTTGCCGCTCAACATCCCCATGGATGCCCGCTTGATGAGTATCAAGTATCAATAGAATGCGCCAATCTTCAGGAAATTCATAGCGCGCTAATAAAGGCGGCACTTTGGCAATAGTCTTAGTTACAGTGGTTGCGCTCGAAATTCTACCACCATCTATCAGCAAACCCCCATGATCAAATGCCGCAATACCAATACCAGATCTAGCGCCTCGTCCAGTGAGCTCGGCAATTTTTGCCGTCGTTAAATTTAATTGGTAGAGGTGACTAATTGCAGAGCCTATAGCCAACGCAAGCTGAGTGCCAGAACCTAAGCCCGCATGCTCCGGAATATGTTGCTCAATCTCAAGTCGAACTGAAGCTTTGATGCCCAGCTTTGTCAGCAATTGCTCAGCAATAATGGATGCGCGCACCTGCGACTCCCCTGACACTTGCAAACGGTCTGACAAGCTTGCAGTAATGACTTGGCTCGGGGCTGACAAGCTGGCGCCTATGCCGCCAAACTTTCGCCCCAATCCACCATGCAAATCAAAAAAACCCATGTGCAAGCGTCCGTGACTGGTTACCTTAACTTCAGTAGGAAGTATCGTAGTCATAAACTTTTCATTCAATATTTTTAATTAATGCGGAAATCATCTAACCATTATTTTTCAATTAGCTTAATGCATTCTATCTGACAGCCGTCATTTTTCATATGACAAACCCTCCACTTGCTTAATTTTAAGGTTGCCAGTGCATTTTCAGGTGACAGCACACATTTATTTAGGCAAAATGATAAATAGTTGAAAATAAAACTTTACCCCCTTTTAGAACATCTAAGGAACTCACATGTCTGCCCACGTTATTCCATTTGAAAAATTAAGAAACATCGACGTACCTTCTGTAGGTGGTAAAAATGCATCACTGGGTGAGATGATTTCTCAGCTATCAGCTAAAGGCGTGCGCGTACCTACTGGTTTTGCAACAACAGCTGATGCTTATCGCGAGTTCTTAAAGGTCAATGAACTAGATGTTAAAATTAATGCTGAGCTGGATAAATTAAACGTGGACGACACGCAAGCGCTTGCTATTTGTGGCAAGAAGGTGCGTGAATGGATTATGGCAGCACCCTTTCCAGCCGCTTTAGATAAAGCTATTGCTGAGCATTATGAAGCCCTGATTGTAAAATCTGGCAAAAATGCAACCTTTGCGGTGCGATCATCAGCTACTGCAGAAGATTTACCTGATGCCTCTTTTGCTGGCCAACAAGAATCTTTCTTAAATATTCATGGCTTAGATAACATCTTGCACGCCATTAAAGAAGTATTTGCTTCTTTATATAACGATCGTGCAATTTCATACCGCGTTCACAAGGGCTTTGTTCATGCTGATGTTGCATTATCAGCAGGCGTTCAACAAATGGTGCGTAGCGATATTGGCTGTGCTGGCGTGATGTTTACTATTGACACTGAATCAGGCTTTAAGGATGTGGTATTTATTACTTCATCTTACGGTTTAGGTGAAACCGTCGTTCAAGGCGCTGTTAACCCAGATGAATTCTATGTTCACAAACCAACCCTAGCTCAAGGAAAGCCTTCAATTGTGCGCCGTACCATGGGTTCAAAACTCATTAAAATGGTATTTTCAGATGCTACACAAGCAGGAAAAAGCACCAATACCGTTGATGTTGATGCTGCCGATAGCGATCGTTATTCATTATCAAACGAAGACATTCTAGAGTTAGCGCGTTACGCCATGACGATTGAAGCTCACTATGGTTGCCCAATGGATATTGAGTGGGGAAAGAATGGCCTAGATAATAAACTATACATTTTGCAAGCACGACCTGAAACAGTTAAATCACAAGAATCATTAAACAATGTCACGGAAACTTTCAAACTTAACAAACACAAAGCAACCCCCTTGGTTGTTGGGCGTGCTGTAACGCAAAAAGTCGGTGTAGGCCCAGTGCGAATTGTATTAGATCCGGCAGATATGCACTTAGTACAAGTGGGTGATGTATTGGTAGCAGACATGACAGACCCTAATTGGGAGCCCGTCATGAAGCGCGCCAGTGCTTTAGTCACTAACCGTGGTGGCCGTACTTGCCATGCTGCGATTATTGCGCGTGAGCTTGGTATTCCCGCTATTGTAGGTTCCGTCAATGCGACAGACATCCTCCGTGAAGGTGAAATTGTTACGGTTTCATGCGCTGAAGGTGAGTCTGGTTTTGTTTACCATGGCGCACTAGATTTTGAGGTGAGCACACATGCCACGGCAACACTGGCTAAAGCGCCTTGCAAAATTATGATGAACGTAGGCAACCCTGATATGGCGTTTGGTTTTGCAAAAACGCCGAATGATGGCGTTGGTTTAGCGCGCTTAGAGTTTGTCATTAACAATATGGTTGGCATACACCCTAAAGCCATTTTAAACGTGGATGCCATGCCTACGGCAATTAAAGCGACCATTAAAAATCGCACCCGCGGCTACGCTAGCCCGAAACAGTTTTACATCGACAAAGTGGCTGAAGGTGTAGCCACCATTGCCGCAGCTTTTTATCCAAAACCAGTCATTGTGCGTACTTCTGATTTCAAATCTAACGAGTATAAAAAACTAGTCGGTGGTGAAATTTATGAGCCAGATGAAGAAAACCCAATGATAGGTTTCCGTGGTGCTGCGCGTTACATGGCCGAAGACTTCAAAGAATGCTTTGCCATGGAATGTACTGCCATGAAAAAAGTACGCGATGAAATGGGCTTAACCAATGTTGAGTTGATGATTCCTTTTGTACGAACACTAGATGAAGCCAAAGCGGTGATTGACATCATGGCTGCTAACGGTCTCAAACGCGGTGAAAATGGTCTACGCATCATCATGATGTGTGAAATCCCTTCTAACGCTATATTAGCTGAAGAGTTCCTAGCTTATTTTGATGGTTTCTCAATCGGCTCAAACGACCTCACACAACTGACATTAGGCATGGATAGGGACTCAGGCATCTTAGCAGACGGTTTTGATGAGCGTAATGATGCAGTTAAAGCCTTGATTAAAATGACCATCCAAACCTGTAACCGTTTAGGCAAGTATGTGGGCATTTGTGGCCAAGGCCCATCCGACCACCCAGACTTTGCGGAATGGTTAGTGGCTGAAGGCATTCAATCAATGTCACTCAATCCAGATACTGTG
>CAILFU010000006.1 GCA_903833595.1 uncultured Pseudomonadota bacterium | reverse complement strand
TATCATCTTATTTGCTTCGCCGCTTTCTAGTTGAATGCTGGTAGTTTGTATTATCCCCTGCAAAAACTCACTGGCATCACGTTGCAACAACCCCAAAACATTCCCTAGGTTTTTGAGTAGAGATGCCAATTCTAAAGACTTGGTCTTATTCACTTCATTGGCCAAATCAAACAATACTGCCATGGCTTCTGGCGTATTAAAATCATCATCCATCGCTAGCTTAAAACGTGCAGCCTGAGGTTTTTGCCAATCAATTTCTGCGTCAATGGCAGCATAGCCGCGCAAGGCTGTATACAATCGAGTGAGTGCCAACTTAGCATCATCTAGATGTTGGTCAGAATAATTGAGCGGACTGCGATAATGCGCACGTAGAATAAAGAATCGAACAACTTCTGCGTCATATTTTTCCAATACCGTACGAATCGTGAAAAAATTACCTAAAGACTTAGACATCTTCTCGTCATCCACGCGTACAAACCCATTATGCATCCAATAGTTCACCATTTGACAGAGTTTGCCATCGTGGCTATGGGCCGCTTCTGATTGCGCGATTTCGTTTTCATGATGAGGGAATTGCAAATCCTGACCACCACCATGAATATCAAAACGTTCACCAAGATGATGTGAACTCATGGCAGAACATTCAATATGCCAGCCCGGACGGCCTTTCCCCCATGGAGAATCCCAGCTAGGTTCGTTTGGTTTTACCGATTTCCACAAAACAAAATCCATCGGATCTTTTTTATGTGTATCAACTTCCACACGTTCACCAGCCCGTAAATCCTCTAAGGACTTGCCGGATAACTTACCGTAACCCTCAAAGTTATTGACTGAGTAAAACACATCCCCGTTATCTGCCGCATAAGCGAAGCCTTTTTCAATCAAAGTGGCAATCATCTTAATCATGCCTTCTACAAAATCTGTCGCTTTAGGCTCTATATCTGGACGTATCACGCCTAATTTAGCCGAATCCTCGTCCATCGCATCAATAAATCGCTGGGTTAATTGGGCAATCGTTTCATTATTGTCATTAGCGCGTTTGATAATTTTGTCATCAATATCGGTAATATTGCGAACATAGTTCACCGCATAACCGCTGACACGTAACCAACGACTGACCATATCAAACACCACCATCACTCGTGCATGCCCTAAATGACAGTAGTCATAGACGGTCATGCCGCATACATACATGCTCACTTTGCCGGCAATGATTGGCGTAAATACTTGCTTCTCGCGAGCAAGCGTATTATAAATTTTTAACATAAACTGATGATTGAATAAGGGTTGAATTGTAAATTTTGTTAAACATGACTTAAATTAAGCGCACAATTAGAAAGTTATTGCGAAATATATAGCATTAAACCCAAATGAGCTATTGGATGTTGGCTAGGCTATTGATAGAATTACACTTTGTCAGTTAACTTAAAAAGTATATCACAATGAATAAATTTATTACTTTGCTAAAATCCATTATCACTAAGTCTGTATTGATTTTGTCCGTTAGCCTTTTAATGTCCCCTGCATATGCAGATGAGCTTAAAGACATTTCACAAATGGCAGATCAAGGGCAAACTGGTGCCGCAATAGATCGATTAAATACATACATTACTGCCAATCCAAAAAACGCACAGGCATTGTTCATGAAGGGCGTTTTATTGGCTGAACAGGGTCGTCGTGATGAAGCCATTAAAATATTTCTGGATGTCACTGAAAAGTTTCCCAACCTACCTGAACCCTATAATAACTTAGCAGTACTTTATGCAGATCAAGGTCAGTTTGATAAAGCAAGAAAATCGCTTGAAACTGCAATAAAAACTCACCCAACTTATGCTACCGCCCATGAAAACTTAGGTGATATATATGCGCGCATGGCTTCTGAAGCTTACGATAAAGCATTGCAACTGGATACTAGCAATACGCGCGCTCAGGGCAAGCTATCCCTCATCAAAGACTTGTTTGGAACTGGCAACAAAACCACGATAGCCTCCAAAGAGCCTGCTAAAACAGATTCAAAAGTTGCAAGCCCTGCCCGTGCAGCAGATGTCAAAAAAACTGAGACAACAGCCGCAAAAACTTCTGTTGATGCTCCAAAAAACAACGAAGATGGATTAACTTCAGCTGTTAACAATTGGGCGCAAGCTTGGTCATCAAAAAATCTTGAGCAGTATTTTGCTAGCTACGGCGCTAACTTTCAACCAGCAAAAGGTGAAAGTCGCAAAGCATGGGAACAGCAACGTAAAGAGCGTATTAATAGACCCTCTAAAATCAGTGTTAGTTTATCTAATATCAACATCACTGCAATAGATAGTAGCAATGCGAAAGTGCGCTTTAAACAAGCTTACCGTGCAGATGGCAAACCAATTTACACCACCAAAACACTGGTCATGAAAAAAGAAGGTGACAACTGGTATATTCAACAAGAAATTGCTAACAATTAAGTTGTCTGCGATTTGCCTCAGCAAGTCCGTTCGACACAGCAGTTTTTTAGATTTAGCTTAACAATCGCTATCTAAATTTCTTGGTATAAATTTTTTAAGGTAATTTGTTAATTGATGCTTCTAAATAAAAGTTTAACTTACGCACTTTTAGCGGTGATTACTTTGATGCCGTGGAATGCGACGGCAGTCAATAGCTTCAGCTTGAGCAATTTATTGCATCAACCTAAGCTAGACAAGTTGACCGACTTAGCAGAAAGTTTGCTGGTGAAAAGTTTGCTGGAAGTTACCCAAGGTAAAAACCAGCAAGCTTTAAACACCGTAGATGAGCTAATAAGTAAAACCCCTAACTTTAAGCTTGCATACCTCGTACGTGGTGATTTACTGATGGCTCAAGCCCAAAACTTGCAAGCCTTTGGTAATTCAGACACCCATCAGACTGAAGCCGTTAAAGACCTACAAGATGAAGCGCGCGCGCGTATTGATCGTTATTTATCAAATGAAAATTTAGCGGATAAAGTACCTAACTTATTACTATCTCCCAATCAACAGCAAGGCCATGTAATTGTGGTTGACACTGATAAGTCTCGCTTATATTTATATAAAAATAATGGCGACAGATTGACCTATGTTGCTGACTACTATGTCACCGTCGGAAAAAATGGCGTAGACAAAAAATCTGAGGGTGACAAACGCACCCCCATTGGTGTTTATTTCGCAAAACAAAAACTTACGCAGCCCTTAGCAGATATGTATGGGGATGGTGCTTATCCACTTAACTATCCGAATGAATGGGATGCTCAACACAACAGAAGCGGCTCAGGTATATGGCTGCATGGCACCCCAAGCAATACCTATAGCCGCCCACCAAGGGCAAGTGACGGTTGCGTTGTATTAACAAACCAAGACTTAAAAACATTAGCGCCAATTTTGCAAACAGGTAAGACACCGGTCGTGATTGCTAATAATTTAAAATGGGCAGTTGCAGATCAATCTGAGGCTGAAAAGCAAACCTTACAAGCAGCAATCGATGCATGGCTGAATGACTGGAAATCACAAAATACCAGTCAATATTTATCTCATTATTCCCACGCATTCTCGAATGATGGAATCAATTATCAGCAATGGGCAGATCATAAATTTAGAGTACAAGCAAACAAACCAAAAGTGGATATATCATTATCCAACATCAGTATGTTTTCCTACCCAGATGGAGATCAAAAACTAGTCGTTGTTGATTTTACACAAGACTTTAGAAGCCCCGCTTTAAGCAACATCATGCAGAAGCGACAATACTGGATTCAAGAAGATAATACCTGGAAAATTATTTCAGAAGGCTCAACTTAAGTCATTAACTAAATGACTTAACTAGGCAATTAGCCGCTTCAAATTTAGAAGTACACTTCAAATTTTAAGGAATCACATGCGTCAAATTCACTTTTTTTTAATGTTTGCACTTATATCTTGCTCTGCACTTATTAGCGAAGTTGCCTTAGCTGCAAACCCACAAGTCATATTTGAAACTAATCGCGGTAATTTTATTGTTGAGCTTTACCCTGAAAAAGCACCTAAAACAGTCGCAAACTTCATGAAATATGTCGATTCTGGTTTTTATAAAGATACTATTTTTCACCGTGTGATTAATCGCTTTATGATTCAAGGCGGAGGATTTTCGACAGATATGTCAGAAAAGCAAACCTTAGCGCCCATAATCAATGAAGCAGCTAACGGCTTACTTAATGAGCCTGGTACGATTGCCATGGCTAGAACTAGTGACCCCAATTCTGCTACAGCACAATTTTTTATCAATCTTGAAAATAACGTACCCCTCAATTTTCAAGGCTCAGATCCTGAACTGGTTGGCTACTGTGTATTTGGTCGAGTCCTTAAAGGTATGGATGTTGTACGTGAAATTGGCGCTTCACCAACCAAAAATGTAGGCCCTTATTCTGACGTTCCAAAATCAACAATTTTAATTCACCAAATTAAATTAAATACCAAACCTCTTTAGGGAGGGCTTGTTTTCTTTGACTCTTACTATTTACACTTTTTAAATTAAGGATATTTTGTGGTTAAACTACTTACTAACTTTGGCGAAATTACTTTAGAACTTGATGCTTCAAGCGCGCCGATTACCGTTGCCAATTTTCTACAATATGTAG
>CAILFU010000005.1 GCA_903833595.1 uncultured Pseudomonadota bacterium | reverse complement strand
GTGATGCATTGTGCACCGAGTGTTTTATACGCTTGTAATAATCGACCTTCACCAAATAGATAAAGCTCATCTTGCGTTAAGCTAGATGAGAAGGTGTAAGGGTCATGTGTTTCGTAGGTGCTGTCGCCAGTTTCAACTTTAAGCAAGCAAGGTGTTTTAAGTGCAGTTTTACTTGAGACTTCAAATAATCCATCCGCATGTGTTTTTTCAAGCTTCACCCACTTACTTGCCACTTTTACTGATACGTCTGAAGCTTTAGGGAGGAAAGTACGATAGATGTAAGTTTCACCAGTAGCATGTAGCCCTAAAAAGCTAAATGGGTCATGGTGTTTAGCTTTTAAAATCAATCGCAATGAATCGGCAGAGGAATTCGAAGTTGACTTAGAAGTCGCAGTGGATTTTACGCTAGCTTTTGCTCTTGTTTTTGTTGGTGTTGTTAAAGATTTGACCAAGATACACTCCCCTAAATTTCTCTTAAGAAATATTTTTAGATTTTTTAGCTTTATTTGTTTGATTCGTAGTGTTTTAACTAGATTATAGTGCTTTAAGCTGATTATAATGTACAACAATATGCAGTTAAACATAAATTAAAACTAGTTAGCCCAGCTAGAGTAATCAATGTCAATCAATCTTCAGGAGGGCATCATGCCGCATAACAAAAAAATGGGTCAACATTCAGACCGTTTTATTAGTACATTAACCAAAAATACCGTGGCGATTATTCTTGCTGGTGGTCGTGGTAGTCGTCTAAAAAACCTAACGGATTGGCGTGCTAAGCCCGCCGTACAATTTGGTGGAAAATATAGAATCATTGATTTTCCTCTATCTAACTGCATCAACTCTGGTATTCGCCGCGTTAACATTGCGACCCAGTATAAAGCGCAAAGCTTGATTCAGCATCTTCAGCGCGGTTGGGGGTTTTTAAGGGGTGAATTTAATGAATATGTGAATATCATTCCAGCCCAACAGCGTATTTCAGAGGATTGGTACAAAGGTACCGCCGATGCAGTTTATCAAAACATGGATTTGCTGCGTGAAGGTGGCGCTGAATACATTTTGATCTTAGCTGGCGATCATATTTACAAAATGGATTACGGCAAAATGTTGGCAACTCATGTTAAGAATAACGCTGACATGACGGTTGCATGTATTAACGTGCCCTTAGAGGATGCAAAAGGTTTCGGCGTGCTAGCCGTCGATGATACTGACCGCGTTATCGAATTTGCTGAAAAACCAGAATCACCTAAGCATATGCCAGGCGATACCACTAAAGCGTTTGCAAGTATGGGCATTTATATTTTTAATGCTAAATTTTTGTATGAACAATTAATTCGCGATGCTGGTGACCCTAAATCTACACACGATTTTGGTGGGGACATTATTCCGTACATTATCAAAAAATATAAAATTCAGGCGCATCGATTTACTGAAAGTTGTGTGGGCGCTAAAAATGATAATCATTACTGGCGTGATGTAGGTACGATTGATGCATATTGGGAAGCTAATATGGAGCTTACCAGGGTGATTCCAGAGCTTAATTTGTACGACAGAGATTGGCCTATTTGGACTTATCAAGAGCATTTGCCACCTGCTAAGTTTGTATTTAATGATGCGGGTAGAGCAGGTAGTGCAACGGACTCCTTAGTTTCAGGCGGATGTCTTATTAGCGGATCTTCAGTAGATAGCTCCGTGCTGTTTTCAGATGTGCGTGTGCATAGTTATTGCACTATAGAAGGTTCGGTAGTTTTGCCTAAAGTCACGATTAACCGCCATGCAGTGCTCAAGAATGCGGTAATAGATCGTGGTTGCATTATCCCTGAAGGCATGCAAATTGGTGTGGATTTAGCCTTAGATGCTAAGCGCTTTTATGTTTCTGAAAAAGGCATCACACTGGTAACGCCAGATATGCTGGGTCAGGATTTGTACAGAACAAAGTAATTTAAATCAAATAGTTATTAATTGTTATTAATGTTTAATATTAAGGTTGTATTTAATTGAAGTCTAATCGTCCTAAGCTATATCTTAATCTCTACTGGCATATGCATCAGCCAGATTATAGAGATACCGTTAACAATGAATACGTATTGCCATGGACTTATTTGCATGCCATAAAAGATTACAGTGATATGGCATTTCATCTTGAAGCTAATCCTAAAGCGCGAGTGACCTTTAATTTCGTGCCGATTTTGTTGGAGCAGCTTGAAGACTACAGCCACCAATTTAAGAAAAATGAAATTCGTGATCCATTATTGTCGTTGCTGGTTCATGAAAACTTAGCGGGACTTGACCAAGAGCAATGTCAATTGGTCGTGCAAAGTTGTTTTAAAAGCCACCATGAAAAAATGCTGAGTCCATTTCCACATTATCAGCGCTTATTGCAAATTTATCAGCTGGTTGAAAAAATGGCCTGTAATGATGAATTTCATTATCTATCAGGGCAATATAAAGCGGATTTATTGGTGTGGTATCACTTAGCTTGGTGCGGTGAGAGTCTGCGTCGAAATAATAAAGTCATACAGTCGCTGATGACTAAAGGAGTGTTGTTTACACTTGAGGATAGACGGCAGTTATTTAATGTCATTGGTGAGACAATTTCTGGTTTAATCCCGCGTTACAAAGCGCTCATGCAACGTAAGCAAATAGAAATTTCTACAACACCTTACTACCATCCGATTTTGCCATTATTGTTAGATTTTAAATCTACACTGGATGCGATGCCATATGCACCATTACCACAATATGTTAATTACGCCGGCGGATACAATAGAGCTGTCGAGCATGTGGTGACTGCAAAAAAATTCCACGCTAACCTCTTTGGCGAAGAGCCTAATGGCATGTGGCCCGCCGAGGGAGGCGTGTCAGCTGCGGCATTATCGTTAATGGCAGAACATGGCGTTAAGTGGGCAGCGACAGGACAGACTGTATTAGTTAATAGTTTACTGAAGTCACATTTAAGCGTGGCAGATAAAAATGAATATTTATACCAACCTTATCGTATAACCAATGGTAAACACGATATTTTATGTTTCTTTAGAGATGATAATCTCTCAGATAAAATCGGGTTTGAATATGCAAAAATGCATACGCCTGATGCTATCAAAGATTTCATTCAAACCCTTGAACATATACAGCAATCGGAAACGCTTGAGGCAAGTAACAACCAATCTAAAGTTGTCAGTGTTATTTTAGATGGCGAAAATGCTTGGGAATACTACCCCTACAATGGTTATTATTTCTTAAGTGAATTATACGAGGCGCTGGCAAATCATCCTGATATAGAAATGACCACTTTTAGCGATATGGTTGAGTTGTATCAATCAAAACAATACAAAACTAAGCGAATAACCGCGCCAGCGTTGCCTCAAGTAGCAGCGGGTAGTTGGGTGTATGGTACTTTTAGTACATGGATAGGCAGTAAAGACAAAAATTTAGCATGGGATTTATTATGCATTGCTAAAAAAACTTACGATAGCGTATTGTCTAAGGGTGATTTGAATGCTGATCAGTTAGTGGCTTGTGAGCGACAATTAGCGATTTGCGAAGGTTCTGATTGGTTTTGGTGGTTTGGTGATTACAATTCATCAGACAGCGTTGCAAGTTTTGATAAGCTTTATCGGCTTAATCTTATTAATTTATATACGCTACTACAACAACCAATTCCGGATGAATTACATTCCAGTATTAGCACGGGCGGGGGTAATGCAGATAATGCCGGCACCATGCGGCGAGGACAGGCGTAAAAGTCGTGTCAGCAATAGCTTGTTAGAAGCTTAATTTTTTCAATGTAGGCTGCAATGACACAGAAATCTAAAATATCACTATTAAATCAACGCCGTGCAGGTATTTTGTTGCACATTAGCTCGCTCCCTAGCGCGAGTTATGTGGGGGATTTAGGTTCTGAAGCGTATCATTTTGTAGATTTCTTGCATGATATTGGTGCCAGTGTCTGGCAGACATTGCCTATTAATATGCCGCATGCAGATAACTCACCTTATCAATGCTTGTCTGCTTACGCAGGCAATCCCGATTTTATTAGCTTGGAAATTTTACAGAACAAACGTTTACTCACAAAAACTGATTTAGCAGCCCCAATTACCAATAAATTATATTTAATTGAGAAGGCTTATCAAGCTTTTTGCAAGAAAACCAACAATGAAAAGCAGCAGCAAGATTTTGCAGACTTTTGTACTAAACAAGCACACTGGCTAAATGATTTCGCCTTATTTTTAGCATTACGATCTAAGTTTAATCAAGCTGGCTGGCATAGTTGGCCTGAAGCCTATAAAAATAGAGATATAAAAACACTCAAGAAAGCACGTAAAGAGCTAGCGCAACAAATCTCAGTGATTCAATTTGCGCAGTTTGTATTTTTTACGCAGTGGTTAAGACTTAAAGCCTATGCTGCCGCAAAGAAAGTCTATTTATTTGGCGACATTCCTATTTTTGTGGCTTATGACAGCGCAGATGTATGGGCACAACCACATTTATTTAAGCTAGATGATAATAAAAATATGGCCGTGGTGGCTGGTGTGCCACCCGATTATTTTTCGGAAACTGGACAGCGCTGGGGTAACCCTCATTACAACTGGGATGCAATGGCTAGCGACGGCTATGCGTGGTGGATTTCACGTATGGCAACACAAAGTGAGTTGTTTGATATTGTGCGCATTGACCATTTTAGAGGCCTAGAAGCTGCTTGGGAGATTCCTGCGACAGAACATACGGCAATCAATGGTGAATGGGTTCTAGCCCCAGGAGATGCTTTGCTGGCGGCAATTAAGGATGCCTTGCCGAGTATTTGTTTGGTTGCAGAAGACCTAGGCATCATTACCGATGAAGTGAATGCGTTACGAAATAAATATCAGCTACCTGGCATGAAGATTTTGCAGTTTGCTTTTAGTGGTGAAGAAGATAATCCTTATTTGCCGCATCACATTGAAGATAACAGCGTTGCCTACACAGGTACGCATGATAATGATACGACGTTAGGTTGGTATCATGCTGCAGATGAGTCGCAACGTAAGCATGTGCATGATTATTTGCAGTCATCTCATTCAGAGCAGCATGAACTTAATATGCCAAAAGATTTAATTGATATGGCGCTGAAGTCTAATGCATTATTAGCCATTATTCCTATGCAAGATATATTAGCGCTTGATTCTAGCCATCGAATGAATACGCCTGGTACATCCACTGGTAATTGGCACTGGCGTTTTGAGTGGCAACAGCTATCATCAGCGCAACAAGAAAGCATAGCGGTGGCGATATTAGCTTCAAGGCGAAGTTAGCAATATGGCAACTTTGATTGGGATAGATGTCGGCGGCACTAACCTGCGCTTAGGTGTTGTTGAATTTGAGGCTAATAATTCAAGTGACCACCCTAAGCTTATAGAAGAAATGCGCTTTCTGGCAGATTTTTCTAATCTATGTAAATCGCATCAGCAAACGCCAGAACAAGCGTGGCAGAAAATCTTATCAACAATTTCTATAGCAATTAACACGGTCCGTGATAAGTATCCTGAAGTTTCTGCGGTAGGTATTGGCTTTCCAGGATTCATTGACCCCAATACGCAAAAAATTTTACAGTCACCTAATTTGCCGGGCGTAAGTGATGTCGATTTGACTGCTGATCTAAGTCGATTAATTCAATTGCCCGTCATTACCGAGAATGATGCACTCGCAGCTGCTTATGGTGAGTATGTAACACGGTCGATGTTCACTAAAAACTTAATTTATTTAGGCTTAGGTACAGGGGTTGGCGGTGGATTAGTGATGAGTGGTCAGCCAGTTCAAGGTCAGCATGGCGTGGCGATGGAAGTAGGACATATTATCGTTGAGCCCAATGGCCGGCTATGTGGATGCGGAAACCATGGCTGTATGGAACAATATGCCTCTGCAACTGCCGTGAGTATTAGCTACTTTGAAGCAAATGGCCAACATTGCAGTGCCGAAGAGATTGCAAGCCGCGCGAATGCAGGCGACCAGCATGCCCTTAATGCTTATGGACTAGCAGGTACAAAACTTGCGCAGGCTTTGGCGCATATCTTAAAAGTGATTGATGTGAGCGATGTGGTGATAGGGGGGGGTATGAGCGCAGCCTGGCCATTGATGTCACAGTCGTTTCAGCGTCAGTTAGAGCGTGATTTAATTCCAGCTTTACGCGGAAAAACCAAGGTGAGTATTTCTAGTATGGGTGATCAAGCAGGTATTATCGGTGCAGCCATGCTGGCACATGGTAATGTTTCAGCTTAAATCTGGTAGAAATTAGACCTGCGGTTTGTCAAGGTCAGCTCGCTTAATCTCCCTAAGCATAAACTGATAAAGCCCTTCTACTTTGTCGCGTGCCCAAGGGGTTTTACGTAAGAACTTCAAACTCGATGCAATGCTAGGGTCATTACTAAAGCAGCGCACGGG
This sequence comes from uncultured Pseudomonadota bacterium, assembly GCA_903833595.1. Lineage (GTDB taxonomy): Bacteria > Pseudomonadota > Gammaproteobacteria > Burkholderiales > Methylophilaceae > Methylotenera. The sequence goes on along the minus strand of CAILFU010000005.1, from coordinate 9,879 downwards.
GATGCGTATGGCCAACTCGGCCCAACCAAAATGAGCTACCAGAGCGGTCACAATTGTCTCTAGCGTTAGGCCATGTAGGGGGTTATTGTGCTGTGTTGGCGGAGCAGTAGACATAGGCGCTAGTTTAGTTCAATTACACGATGTGCAATAACATTATTCTATGAATATTGAGTGCTATCTTGTGAATAGGGCTATTAATCTTGACTAGTAAGTCGATTGACTTATCATATGGCTATGATAGTGTTAAACCATTGATAGGGTAACGTCAAATTACCACGGTTTAGAATATTAAGGACTGGCTTGTTATGAACAGCACTTTGCAAAAGCAAGAAAAAGATTCTGCCAATCTCACCGAGATAGGCAATCGTTTAGCTTTTACAAAAAAACTACAAAGCGTCACCAATAAAATTCATGCGGCGCGTTATATTGATGAAATAATTTTAGAAGTTAGCTTTGAGGTATGTGCTTTATTTGAAGCTGAACGCATCACGTTGTATGTGGTGAGTGAGGATGGTAATTCAATTGTTTCTAAAGTTAAAACAGGGCTTAATGAATTTAAAGAACTAAAACTGCCGCTTACGCAGAGCAGTATTGCCGGCTATTCAGGCGTTAAAAAAGCGCTGCTCAATATCAAAGATGTGTACGACGATGCAGAATTAAATGCCATTAGCGCTCAAATTAAATTTCTAAAAGAAGTCGATAAGAAAACTGGTTTTCACGCGAAGCAGATGCTCGTCTTCCCGATTGTGAGCGCAGAAGATGGTCGTTTGATGGGTGTAGTACAAATTATCAACACCTTATCTGGCTTGCCTTTCAGTCACATGGTGGAAGAGGGTGCGCCAGAGCTTGCTAAAACACTTGCCATTGCGCTCAATCAACGTCTAACAAATGCAAGTGCTGTAAAAACTAAGTATAGCGGCTTGGTGACTGAAGGTCATTTATCTAATGAAGAGCTAGAGTTAGCGCGGCGATCTGCACGTAAATCAGGTAAGGATTTAGAGTTTATCCTGATTAATGAGTTTCAAGTTAAACCCGCTACTATTGGTCGTGCGCTATCTGGTTTTTTCGACACGCCTTATGAGCCATATAAAGTTGATCGCATTAAACCGATTGATTTGCTTAAGAACCTTAAGCAGGAATATGTTGAAGAAAATGGCTGGTTACCTATAGATGAAACCAATACTGATGGGCTAATCATATTAACTCTGGATCCAGAGCGGATTAAAGGTTCTGGCGTTGTGAGTCATGTTTTTCCACGTCATGTAAAAATAGCTTATCGCGTCGGTTTGCAACAAGATTTTATCAATACTGTCACCCAATTTTATGGGGTCAATAGCGCGAGCGGCAATATAGGCGACATATTATCCGTCATGGGTGAAGATGAGGATGAGTATGTCTCTGTCGCAGACGATGCTAATGCAGCTGCTGACAATGAATTAGTCAAACTTGTGAATAAAATTATCATTGATGCATATAACCAAGGTGCGTCTGATATACATATTGAGCCATATCCGGAAAAAGGCAAAACTGAAGTTCGCTTTCGTAAAGATGGCTCATTGGTCAACTATATTGAAGTGCCTCCAAGCTACCGAAATGCCCTAACAGCCCGCATAAAAATCATGTGTGATTTAGATATTTCAGAAAAACGTAGACCACAAGATGGCAAGATAAAATTCAAAAAGTATGGTCCGTTAGATATTGAACTTCGCGTAGCTACCATCCCATCTGCAGGTGGCATGGAAGATATCGTGATGCGTATTTTAGCGGCAGGTAAACCTATTCCTCTGGATAACTTAGGACTATCTGACTGGAATAATAAGAAACTGAAAGAATTAATCGCTAAACCCTATGGTTTATTTTTTGTGTGTGGTCCAACAGGTTCAGGTAAAACTACGACCTTGCACTCGGCTTTGGGCTATATCAATAAGCCAGAAACCAAAATTTGGACGGCTGAAGATCCGGTAGAAATTACCCAAAAAGGTCTGCGCCAAGTACAGATTAATAAAAAAGCGGGACTTGATTTCGCTACTATTATGAAGGCGTTTTTACGTGCCGACCCAGATGTCATTATGGTAGGGGAGATGCGTGACAAAGAAACCGTATCGACGGGTATTGAAGCATCTCTTACTGGACATTTAGTGTTCGCCACATTGCACACCAATAGTGCGCCAGAGTCCATTGTTCGGTTGTTGGATATGGGGATGGACCCATTTAATTTTGCAGATGCCTTAATTGGTATTTTGGCGCAGCGTTTAGGCAAGCGCTTGTGTGAGTGCAAAAAACCATACACGCCAGATGCGGCTGAAGTTAAAGGTATGCTGAATGAATATTGTGAAGAGCTTAAAAACACTAGTTTTTGGAAAAAAGACCCTGAGGCAAGCTACCAAGAAATATTTGACCGATGGACAAAATCGTTTGGCAATAACAAAGGGCAGTTAACCTTATTTAAACCTGCAGGTTGTGATAAATGCAATGGTACTGGCTATAAAGGGCGCGTAGGCTTGCATGAACTCATGGAAGGCACCGATGCGGTTAAGAAGAATATTCAAGAGCATGCGCGCGTGGCCGAGATGTTTGCAACCGCGCTAGACGATGGTATGCGTACATTGAAGCAAGATGGTATTGAAAAAGTGTTGCAAGGCATTACGGATATGAAGCAGGTCAGGGCGGTATGTATTAAATAGTGGCAAAATAGGGTGAAGATTGTTGCTGTTGGATAGAGCTATTAGTAGGACCACGCTTAAAATGCATTTTTGTTAAAAAAGTAATGAGTTTTGATAGGTGCTCGGTGCAATACTTACCATTCGTGGTATCATTTTTTGCATAGATGCCGTAAGCAGTGTTTAATAAATTGTGATAAAAATCAGGCTACAGTTAAAATTCAACACGTTAATGTGTTGCTTGAGTGTTATGTAACCAACCAAACTAGTCAGGAGTCTTAAAAAATGCTACGTGAAGACATTGAAGCCAGAATTATATTTTTGGGCGCTTTAGAATGGCTAATGGCCTTGACAGTCCGCTATGCTAGCCCAGTGAAGTTTGGTTTGGTTTACATTGCCTACGGCAATAAAAATGAACTTGGTGAAACATATGGCGCGCAAGAAGCTGCTAAGCAATTAGCTGCAGTAACGGTTTCTCTCAAGAATGCATTTCGAAAAGCCGATCTGGTCACTAGAAATGGCAGTGATTTCTGGGTAATTGTGCCATACACCCCAGCCACGGAAAAGCTGTACGATAAAGTGGTGGAGATTTTGGATGTTGCAGAGCATGAAGGCTTGCAAGTCGTTGATAGAGAAACTTCAATTTTTAACTTAACTGACAATATTGCTCAATTAGATAAACAGTTTAAATCGTTAGATGCTTTGGGACTACTTGATTTTCTCAAAGAAAATAAAGAAACATTCGCTGAACATTTAAATGTTTCTAAGCACTCAAGCTAAGTCTATTCGGTAGCTACGCTACACATATCAAAAAACCATTTGTAAATGCAGTTTGATTTTATGTTGCTATTGGGTCTTGAGACATGACCCCTGAAATTTTACTGCTATTTATCGCGGGTGTTTTTATTATCGCGGTACTTTATTCGTCAGTAGGTCACGCTGGCGCATCAGGTTACATAGCAATTATGTCACTTTTGTCTTTTGCGCCATCTGTGATTAAGCCAACGGCTTTAACACTTAATATTTTGGTTGCATCCATTGCTGCATGGCAATATTTTAAAGCGGGACATTTCTCGTGGGATTTGTTCTGGCCTTTTGCATTATTTGCGGTTCCCTTTGCCTTCCTTGGAGGACTTTTGAATCTTCCAATTCACCTTTTTAAGCTGATATTAGGGGTGGTGTTGCTATATTCTGCAATACGCTTTATTTTTCAATCTCAAAAAACCTTGAAAATCATTGCGCCACCTCGTATACAGGCATTAGCATCTGGTGCCGGTATTGGATTTTTATCAGGCCTTACTGGTACAGGTGGCGGTATTTTTCTGACACCGCTTTTACTTTTCATGGGCTGGGCTGATGCAAAAAAAGCCGCCGCAGTATCTGCGTTATTTATTTTAGTGAATTCCATTTCCGGCTTAGCGGGCAATCTTTTTATCACAAAATCATTACCCCCGTTTATTATTCCTTTACTCATTGCTGCAGCTTTAGGCGGAAGTCTGGGCTCTTATTTTGGGAGTCGTCGTATTCAATCGGCCTCTATCAAAAAGCTATTAGCACTAGTGCTGCTAATCGCTGGTTTAAAGCTAATCTTTACTTAAATAGGGCCAGTTTTTTATTGGCCGGCTAAAGGTACCAACGACATGGACGTTGCTATGTTTACGGCCTAGTCTACGTGATTAAAATGCATCGTTATCATTTGGTTCATAGGCATCGCGTAATCTTGCATTGATAGAGTCTACATCATCTTCAAAAGGCCGATTATCAGTAGTCAAACCCGCGTTTATTGTCTTTACAGGTTGGGTATGAGTAGGTGCAGGTGCGGGGGAGTTTGTGAGCCACTTTTGAAAAGGTGCTACCTCGAGACCTTGAGGGATAAACCAGTGTTTTGATTCTGCATTCCAGCGTGCACCAAGTGATTTAGCTTGGTCTTTCTCGTTAAATGCTACTTTTAGGCTAATGTTTGTTTCTGCAATCATGGCGTTCACTTCTAGTAATTAGTTAAAACCTGCCAATACTTTGGCAATCTGTATTGGGTCACCACTTTTGACGATTTCGGTAATAGAGGGATCATTCTTATGCAGTTGAGCATCGCCATCTAACTGATCTAAAGTCCAGCCTGCGCCAATAGAGATTATTGTTGCAGTGACCATCACAATCATCGCGCGTGAGCGCATGCCGCTAGTCGGTTGTGCATCGAAATAACGGTTCAAGCCATATGCTGACAGAGAGAAGGCGATGGTTGATATGATGAAATTCAACATAGTGTTATCTTAAATGACGTTGCCGACTATGGTTGAAGTGTAGCTTCTTCGATGATGACCTTGTAAGAGTAGCCCGCCCCAAAATCTTTGTTGGTGTGAACCGTTCCTTTCGCTGTGACGATATCCCCAATTTTCGCTTGGTTCGTGGTCGTCACTAGAATGTCATTCGTATTGTCTCTGGCAGCGCCAGAGCCATCGCGAAGGTGGACCCAATTTTTCCCCATAATCTCTGGGCTGAACTTCACAACCTTACCCTTAACCAAAACTATTTGGTTTTTAAGTTCGGCAGCTTTTGTGATGACTTCTGCAACTGTTCGACTGTTTGTGCCAATAGCTTTGGAGACTTTGATGTCACTAGTGTCTACTGTATTTGCTAGGTTGGCATGCGCCGCCGCCATTCCATTGCTGCCAGCCAGCGTGCCGAATAGAATCGTCTTGAACGTTTTTTTAAGTGACTTGCTCTCGAAGTTATTCATGACCATTACATTCTCAATCGTGACTTCACTTCCTGGTGTAACAGGCGCTTTTAGGACTGCGGCCCAAATGTCGTCATCCTTAGTTTTAAGGCGTAGATAGGTGTAGCCCCCAGCATCTTTGACCTCAAGCACTTTACCTTTAACCGCTGAGGTTGCTGGCACTTCACCTGCGCATGCAAGTATGGATGTAAAAATCAGGCATATTGCTAATAGAGATTTCATCAATTGGATAGTCCTTTAAAATAATGTGGTCATTATATCAGCTTGTTTGCAGCCAACTTTCCATAAAAGCAACCCAGTCTGAAAGGTTGGCTACCTATAGCCTTTGATATTTTGCTTACTGTTATTGACTCACCTACTGCATGTCATTTAATCCACTTTGCCAAGAAAATCTTTTTTACCAATTTCAACCCCATTGTGACGCAAAATCGCAAAGGCTGTTGTTGTATGGAAATAGACATTAGGCAGCACATAATCTATCAGGTAGGGCAAACCTTTGAACGTCAGTGTTCTATCTCGCATAGGCAGTGTAATAGTGCGATCTTCAGAGCCATCAATATCCCCTGGTTTAAAGGTTGCTAGTAGCGCGATGGTTTTATCTAACCGTGCGATTAATTCGGGAAACGTAGCTTCATTGTCTTCATAACTGGGCACTTCCTGACCCGCAAGGCGTGAAGCAGCACCCTTCGCCATATCGGTTGCGATTTGAACCTGACGCGACAGTGGAAACATGTCAGGGTAGAGGCGGGCGTTGACCAGCACAGAAGGATCTATTTTCTTGGCTTCAGCATGTGTTGATGCTTTTTCAAGCAAATTGCGTAAGTTAGACAGTGTTTTAATCATCGCTGGAACTGAAGCCTGATACATGGAAATTGTCATGGTGTTTCTCCTATTATTTACGTTATCTTAACTTTGTCTGTGTAATAAGCTAGCGGTATTGCTACAGGGCTTATTGGCTTTTGCACAGCATACCCAATACTTGTAATTAATGCTTGTAAGAAATAAAGTCACCATCGAAAGCTACCAATGTCACGTTCCAAAAATGCAAAAAGCCACTAACATCTCTGTCAGTGGCTTAGAATCTGGCTCCTCGACCTGGGCTCGAACCAGGGACACACGGATTAACAGTCCGTTGCTCTACCAACTGAGCTATCGAGGAATTGGTGAAGGCGAGATATTAAGGTTTAAGCGACTTTTGGTCAATAACTAAAACGCTTAAATTTAAAATTATTTTAACTCAATGCTTTTTCAATGCGGTCTAAGGCGCTTTGCAGGTTTTCCATAGATGTGGCGAATGAAATTCTAAAATAACCTTCCGCACCGAAAGCTGAACCTGGTACAACAGCCACATCAAATTCCTCAAGCAAATATTCCGCTAAAGCCATATCTGTCTTAGATTTAATTTTACCGGCTTTATGCAGGCTATTGATTGCATCACGCGCATCAGGAAACGCATAGAACGCGCCACCGGCCATTAAACAACTTAAGCCAGGCATCGTGTTGAAACGGTTTACAACGTAGCTGTGACGCGCTTTAAATGCCGTTACCATGGGAGTTATGCAATCTTGTGGACCTTCTAGCGCCGCTTGTGCTGCCACTTGCGATATTGAAGTAGCGTTGCTGGTTGATTGCGATTGTAAAATTTCCATCGCTTTGATAATGTAAGCAGGGCCAGCAGCATAACCAATGCGCCAACCTGTCATAGAGTAAGCTTTAGATACCCCGTTGAGTACAATACAGCGATTTTTAAGTGCAGGGCATGCGTTAAGGATATTGTAAAACTTATCGCCAGTTAAATTGACATGCTCATACATGTCATCTGTAGCAACTAAAACATGAGGATGTTTGAGCAATACTTCGCCTAAGGCTTGAAGTTCAGTCAAACTATACACTGCACCAGTCGGATTAGAGGGTGAGTTAATCATGAAAATTTTTGTTTTGGGTGTGATGGCGGCTTCTAATTGTGAAGGTAGCAACTTAAAGCCTTGCTCAATACCACATTCAATAATCACAGGCTTGGCTTCTGCTACTAGTGCAATGTCTGCGTAAGATACCCAGTAAGGCGCAGGAATGATGACTTCATCGCCTTTGTTGAGCACGGCTAAGCATAAGTTGAAAATAGTTTGTTTTCCACCAACACCCACAATCACTTCGTTTAGCGCGTAATCAAAACCATTTTCATTTTTAAATTTATTGACGATCGCTTTTTTTAAGCCAGGAATCCCTGCCACTGGTGTGTATTTAGTAAAGCCATTATCAATAGCCAGCTTTGCAGCATCTTTAATGTGCTGTGGCGTATCAAAGTCAGGTTCACCTGCTGCCAAACCAATAATAGGACGGCCTTCGGCCTTGTATTTACCAGCTTTCGCGGTAATGGCAAGGGTGGGGGATTCTTTAATAGATTGAACGCGCTTAGATAAAACTGATGCCTGATGAGCTGCTTCTGATGATGACAAAATATGCGTCCTTAAAACAATTTTTTGCAAAAATTTGAATAGTCGCTATTTTACGCATAAAAATCATCATTAGGAATAACAGACAAGATTATCTATAAGCCATGTGATGGATTAATTGCTTCGATGTTTACCTTGTCTTATATAACAGCTAAGTCAAATCTAGCATTCCTTACTACAACCCATTATGCTGCTGTACTCATCTGCGAGCGCTTGATTAATCTTAGCAATCGCTAAATTAATATTATGAACACCCACTTTATCTCCCTTAGATTGTGCAATGACGCCAAGTCTGAATAATGAGTCCGTATTATTGCTATCTAGTAATGCAGATTGTTTATAAGCGCTTTCAGCTTCCTCAATTTTGTTCAGATTTTCTTGTGCATTCCCCAGTTCATACCATGCGTCAGAATTTTTAGGGTCAGCATCTATCCATTTTTTTGCAATTTGAGCGAGTCTAGGCCAATCTTCATTAATTTCTGGAATAGCCATTTGCATAAAAAATGGTTTTTTATCATCATCCTCTTCCCAAAATGCTTTACCAATAATAGGAAACTCTGTTTCTACGGGTAGTTTTTCTAAGTTAGCTAGCCACTCAATTGGTAGTGAGTAAAAGTAAGCGCGTTTGCCAGGCGTTTTAAACGTATTGATGCCTAATAAATTGCCATCAATGTCAAAAATCCCACTGCCACTGGCCCCCATACGAAATGGCGCGCTACTTCTAATGACATGGCCCCCTTCAAAATGATAGGTTGATTTAATTGCCCCGGCAGACGTTAATGGCGCTGGCACGCCATTTGAGTGGCCAATTGACAAGACTTCTTGACCTCGTCTTAAATCGCGATTTTTAGCAATTAACGCGTGCTTGAATGGTAAGCCATATGTTGTTAATAAACACACGTCATGCCATCTATCTGCCTGTACCGAAACTATATTATAGGTATCTTCACCGCGCGCCACCCATGGTTGCTTGGTGTTACGAAAGATATGGCAATTAGTCATTACTTTATTGTCAGCTACTATAACCCCAGAGCCATATGCTAGGCCGCCATTGTCGTTGTACCCACGGACCATAACGACACTTTGCATGGCAGCAAGTATTTTTTGTTGGTCGATGGCTAAAGCGGGTTTGGCCATGCTAAGTAATGCTAGGACTAAAATGAATCTACGCATATGGATTCCAATAAAATAATGATTAAATTTAAAAGCAATTGGTTTAATGACTCTAATATTCTGGCAAAGTTCTAGGCAATAGCAAAAGTGTGAATGTTAGGGATTGTTATCAATTTTACTGTTAAAATTAAACGTTAAATTCAATGAAGAGCAATGTGTTTGTTACTTTCCCCAATAGTTTGTATCAGCTGTATCAGCCATTTGAGCCGGCTGGCGACCAACCTCAAGCAATAGATAAGCTTACTCAAGGTATTAATGAGGGTTTAAAGTTTCAAACTTTACTGGGTGTTACTGGTTCAGGTAAAACTTACACGATGGCCAACGTGATTGCCCGTACTGGCCGTCCAGCGATTGTCATGGCGCCAAATAAAACACTTGCTGCTCAATTGTATAGTGAGTTTAGAGAATTCTTCCCAAATAACTCAGTTGAATATTTTGTGTCGTATTACGATTATTATCAGCCAGAGGCCTATGTGCCTTCGCGCGACTTGTTCATTGAAAAAGATTCCAGCATTAATGAACACATAGAACAAATGCGGCTTTCAGCTACCAAGGCACTGTTAGAGCGTGAAGACAGCATTATCGTAGCGACTGTTTCTGCGATTTACGGCATTGGCGACCCGGTGGATTACCACGGTATGGTTTTGCATTTGCAGCAGGGCGAAAAAATTGCGCAACGCGATATGATTGCGCGGTTAGTAGGCATGCAGTATGACCGTAATGAATTTGATTTTTCTCGCGGCACATTTAGGGTGCGTGGTGATGTGATTGACGTTTTTCCTGCTGAAAATAATGAGACCGCTGTGCGAATCTCAATGTTTGATGATGAAGTTGAATCGATTACCTTATTCGACCC
>CAILFU010000004.1 GCA_903833595.1 uncultured Pseudomonadota bacterium | reverse complement strand
GCGTAGATCACCGTATAGCCCGCATCCCGCATCGCCGTAGCACAGGCTGCTGCCATCCGTGGGCTGCTCGGACGTAAATCATGACCGAGCACCAGCGGGCAAGGCCTGCCTACCACCGCCTGTAAAAATGCCAGGGTATAGGCGTAGCACAGCGTGTCCGTCATGTCGCTCACCAAACCGCGCGCGCCGCTGGTGCCAAAGCCGACGTTGGAGGTGGTCATCAGACGGTCTAGGTGAATCGGGGTTGTTTTAGCGGTCATAAGGGGGCGCTTAAGTAGAGGAGGTTAGCAATAAAGGGAGTGAAGCTTCAGGGTGAGCTTGATCAGGATGAGAGCGGTTATGCATAGGGTTGATTATGCGACATGCGGTCCTTATTTCGCAAGCGCCAGGCATGAATAGGGCATGCCCATCAATAATTCAGGTAAATGACCGTCTAATGATAGACAAATGAAACCCGGCTATGCTACAGTTGTTCAACTTCGTACAAGGGCTTCAATCATACCCCTTGTAGACGCACCCCCCGCCCGACTGATGGCCACACAGTAGGGCGGTAGCGTGCCTAGATATCCCTACATTATGCCCCTGACCCGCCAACAGCAGTTGCAAGAGGACACCCACTTCCGGGTGCTCAGCTTGCTCGAAAGTCAGCCTGATTTGAATCAGCGCGAGATGGCTAAAGCCTTGGGCGTGAGCTTGGGTGGCGTCAACTATTGCTTACGTGCGCTGGTGACCAAGGGCCTTATCAAGATGCACAACTTCCAAGCGAACGACAATAAGTTGGGTTATGCTTATTTGTTGACGCCGCAGGGCATGGCCGAGAAGCTGTCGTTGACTGCGCACTTTTTACAGCGCAAGCAGCAAGAATACGTCGCCCTAAAGGCCGAGATTGAAGCCCTGCAACAACAAATGGACGTGCAGGCGCTTGTCGTTGAGGCTGTGCCTTATGAGCGTGGTCATGGCTAAGCTGTTGGAGGTTAATGAGATGGGTGTAAATAGTTCACTTTGCCCTGTTACCGCCATATAGGGAAGTGTTGCTTGCTGTCTACGAGTCAGTAAAGCACTTTCTGTATAATCATAATTTTTTTTATTAAAGTAAGTATATCAAAATGAAGATAGCGATTATTGGTCTAGGGTATGTCGGACTGCCGCTTGCTGTGGAATTTGGCAAGAAGGGCCCGGTCGTAGGGTTTGACATTAACGCCAAGCGTGTTGCGGAGCTTCAATCCGGCCATGACCACACCCTAGAGGTGAACTCGGAAGAGCTCAATGAGGCTCGATTCCTCACATACACCACCGACATTTTAGCGCTTGCGGACTGTACCGTATTTATCACCACAGTACCCACGCCGGTTGATGATGACAAGCGCCCAGATTTAAGTCCCTTGGTGATAGCCAGCCAAATGATTGGCACTGTCCTAAAAAAAGGCGACCTGGTGATTTACGAATCCACCGTATATCCAGGGGCGACCGAAGAGATATGCATACCGGAACTCGAACGACTTTCGAATTTAAAATTAAACGTAGACTTCACCGTCGGTTATAGTCCTGAGCGCATTAATCCAGGGGACAAGCAGCGGCGTCTGGTCAATATTACCAAGGTAACCTCTGGCTCTACCCCTGAGGCTGCGGAATTGGTGGACACGCTATACAGGAGCATCATCACCGCCGGCACGCACAAGGCGCCCAGCATTAAGGTGGCAGAGGCTTCTAAAGTCATCGAGAATACGCAGCGGGATGTAAACATTGCCTTGATTAACGAGTTTGCCCTTATTTTTAACCGTTTGGGGATCGACACCCACGATGTTCTGGAGGCCGCCGGGACCAAGTGGAACTTCCTGCCATACAAGCCGGGCTTGGTGGGGGGGCACTGCATTGGTGTGGACCCTTATTATCTGATTCAAAAGGCGCAGTCAGTGGGCTACTATCCAGACATTTTACTTGCCTGCAGACGCATTAATGATTCCATGGGCAATCACGTAGCCGGTGAAGTGATAAAGCGCATGATTCATAAAGGCCATACGATTGCCAGGTCACGCATATTGGTACTGGGCTTTACCTTTAAAGAGAACTGTGGCGACCTGCGTAATACGCGCACGATTGATCTGGTGCGAGAGCTAGAAGGCTTTAGCGCTCAGGTTGATATTTACGACCCATGGGCTGATCGCGCTGAAGCAAAATATGAATATGCCATTGACCTGTTAGCAGCGATGCCCGTAGAGGAGCGTTACGATGCGGTGGTTGTAGCGGTTGCCCATGATGAGTTTAAAAGCGTTGGTATTGAGGGCATTCGTCGACTGGTGAGCGGCACTGGCGTCATCTACGATATCAAGGGCATGTTTCCCAAAGATGAAGTGGATGGCCGTCTGTGAAAGCCAAAACAGTGTTTTGCAGAAGGTCGGCTGAGAGCGGGCAATAGCGGGCCTAACTAATAATAAATGAATAAACATCCTCATCAAATTGTACCGGTAATTCTCTGTGGTGGCTCTGGCACCAGGCTGTGGCCATTGTCTCGAGCAGGATTTCCAAAACAGTTCTTGGTATTGTCTGGCACAACGAGTTTATTCCAGCAGGCAATAGAACGCGTGAATGGCTTAGGCGCAGAGGATATTGTGCTGGGTGACACCTTGATTGTGACGGGGGAAGAGCATCGCTTCTTGGCACTGGATCAGTTACGTGAGATGCCTGAGGTTGCGGCGACCTTGTTGTTAGAACCGGTGGGACGTAATACCGCACCGGCTTTAACGTTTGCGGCTTTGCAGGCGGTTAAGGATGGTGAAGATCCTATTCTTGTCGTGACCCCTGCAGATCAAACAGTAATGAATGACCCAGCGTTTACTCAAGCCTTGCAACAAAGCGTCCGCGCCGCGGCCGATGGCAGTATTGTAATTTTAGGCATTACCCCCGATAAACCAGAGACGGGTTATGGGTATATCAAGCACCAGGGTGTGCAAGGGGTGAATAGTGAGTACACCGTTGCCCAGTTTGCCGAAAAGCCGGACTTAGCGACGGCAGCGCAATATGTAGCCAGTGGTGACTATGCCTGGAATAGTGGTATGTTTGTCTTAAAAGCCAGCACTTGGCTCAAAGCCTTAGCGCATTTTAGTCCAGCGATTTTAAGTGCAACCCAACAAGCCTTCTCCCAAAAAACGGTTGATGCGCAGTTTGTGCGCCCTGACCAAGTCGCTTTTACGAATATTCCCAGTGACTCAGTAGACTACGCCGTCCTAGAAAAATGTCCTGGCTCAGCCTTTGCCATCAAGATGGTGCCGCTGGATGCAGGTTGGAATGATTTAGGCGCTTGGGATGCGGTGTGGCAGGTGAGTGTACAGGATGGCGATGGCAACGTGACGCACGGCGATACGTTAATGGCGGACACGACCAATACGTTTATTCATGCGAGTAGTCGGTTAGTTGGCACCGTGGGTGTAAATAATTTGATTGTGGTAGAAACCGCCGATGCGATACTAGTAGCCGATAAGAGTCAGAGCCAGCATGTTAAAAAGATAGTGAGTGAGCTCGCAGCACTCAAGCGCTCAGAGCATATTTTGCCACGCAAGGTGCATCGACCTTGGGGTTGGTTTAACCGTTTAGATGAGAGTGAAAATTTTACAGTTAAGCTTATAGTGGTGAAACCGGGTGAGAGTCTAAGCTTACAGAAACACGAGCATCGTGCCGAGCATTGGGTTGTGGTGAATGGCGTGGCTGAAGTAACTTGTGGTGATGTAACTTTCATGCTTGCCGAAAATCAATCGACCTACATCCCTTTGGGTGCAATACATCGACTTGCAAACCCGGGAAAGGAAATGCTTGAATTGATTGAAGTGCAGTCGGGAACCTATTTGGGTGAGGATGATATTATTCGGTTTGAAGATGCCTATGGAAGGTTGGTTATAAAGTGAAAAAAGTTGCATTAATTACCGGCATTACGGGACAAGATGGCTCATATTTAGCAGAGTTCTTATTAGAAAAAGGCTACATAGTGCACGGTATTAAACGCCGTGCCAGTTCGCTTAATACTCAGCGTGTTGATCACATTTATCAAGACCCTCATATTGAAAGTGCGGACTTCAAACTACATTACGGCGACTTAACAGATACTAGTAACTTGATTCGTATTGTTCAAGAAACTCAGCCTGACGAGATTTATAACCTAGGTGCCCAGAGTCATGTAGCGGTCAGTTTTGAGAGTCCGGAATACACAGCAGATGTGGACGCGATTGGTACCTTGAGGCTGCTTGAAGCAATCCGCATACTAGGTCTTGAGAAAAAGACGCGTTTTTACCAAGCGTCTACTTCAGAGCTCTATGGTCTAGTACAAGAGATTCCTCAAAAGGAAACCACGCCATTCTATCCACGTAGCCCATATGCCGCCGCCAAGATGTATGCATACTGGATTACGGTGAACTACCGTGAAGCCTATGGTATCTATGCCTGTAATGGCATCTTGTTTAATCATGAGAGCCCTCGTCGTGGCGAGACTTTTGTGACACGTAAAATCACACGTGGATTAGCTAATATCGCTCAGGGTTTGGAATCCTGTATTTATATGGGTAACATCGATGCGCTACGTGACTGGGGTCACGCGAAGGATTACGTGCGTATGCAGTGGATGATGCTACAGCAAGATACGCCTGATGATTTTGTGATTGCGACCGGTGTTCAGTATAGTGTTCGTCAGTTTATTGAGTGGTCTGCAGCAGAGCTTGGGGTTACTTTGAAATTTGATGGTAAGGGTGTGGATGAAACTGCAAGTGTTGTATCCATTGTTGGGGATAATGCTCCCGCATTGAAGGTAGGAGATGTGATTGTTCGCATTGATCCTCGTTACTTCCGTCCTACTGAAGTTGAGACGTTGTTAGGTGACCCAACTAAAGCAAAAGAGAAATTAGGTTGGGTGCCCGAAATTACAGTTCAAGAAATGTGTGCTGAGATGATGGCCTCTGATTTGGATACTGCTAAGCAGCACGCATTGTTAAAAAATAATGGGTATATTGTGAGTGTTAGTATTGAAAGTTAAAAGTTATGAGTCGCGATAGAGTTTATGCAACACACCCACATTTTGCACTACTCAATAGCGTTCATATCTATTAATACATGAATTCAAATCCATCCATTACTAGTCTTTTAAAACGTCTTTGGTTCCACGTCAGTTTCAAAAGGAGAAGACAATTTGCAATTCTTCTAATCCTTATGATTTTTGCGTCTTTTGCTGAAATTTTTAGTATTGGTGCAGTGTTACCATTTTTAGGGGTGTTGACTGCACCAGATCGTATTTTTGTGCATCCCCTCATTCAGCCCTTAATTCATGTACTTGGTCTAACAGAGTCAAAACAACTATTGTTACCGCTGACGGTTATTTTTAGTTTGGCTGCATGTATTGCAGGAATAACTCGCCTATTAATGCTTTGGGTTAGTACTCGACTCTCTTTTGCAACAGGTGCAGATCTTAGTATTAATATTTACCGTCGTACGCTATATCAACCATATGCTGTACATGTGGCTCGGAACAGTAGTGAGGTCATTAATGGAATTTCGAATAAAGCCAATGGCGTAATCTACAATATTGTCGTGCCAATTTTAACGCTTATAAGCGCCAGCATTATGATTACTACTATACTTATTGCAATGTTGGTTGTTGAACCTGTAATTGCATTATCTGCGTTTGCTGGATTCGGACTCATTTACATTTCTATCATAAAGCTAACAAGAAATCAGATGATGCGCGATAGCCAGAGAATTGCTCGTGAGTCAACTAATGTTATTAAATCCTTACAAGAAGGATTGGGCGGGATACGTGATGTATTAATTGATGGCAGTCAGTCAGTTTATTGTCAGATATATGGTCGTGCCGATCAGTCGTTGCGTCGAGCACAGGGCAATAACTTTTTCATTTCCATGTTTCCTCGATATGGGATGGAATCATTAGGTATGGTATTAATTGCCATTCTGGCTTACGCTTTAGCTCAGCAATCAGGTGGAGTAGCTAAGGCTATACCAGTACTTGGTGCTTTAGCATTAGGCGCCCAAAGATTATTACCAATATTACAGCAAGCGTATGCTTCATGGTCGAGCATTCAAGGTGGTCAAGCCTCCTTGCAGGACACGCTTTATTTGTTAGATCAGCCCCTACCTGAGTATGCTGATCAACCAATGCCTATCCCCCTAGTATTTCAAAAAGAAATATGCATAAGGCAACTTTCATTTCGCTATAGTCCTCTGACGGCTTGTGTTCTTAATGACGTAAATCTCACTATAAAAAAAGGCAGTGTGATTGGTTTTATCGGCACGACTGGGAGTGGCAAAAGCACGCTTCTTGACATTGTTATGGGTTTGCTGAATGCAAATGAGGGTGGTGTGCTTGAAGTTGATGGACAAGTTGTGAAGAATATTAATCATCGAGCTTGGCAAACGCATATTGCGCATGTGCCACAAGCAATTTTTCTGGCGGATAGTTCCATTGAAGAAAATATTGCTTTTGGCGTATTGAAAAGCCAAATAAACAAAGCGCGTGTAGAGGAAGCTGCTAAGCAGGCACAAATTTCAGATATTATTGAAGCTTTACCCGAAAAATACGAAACATTTGTAGGTGAGCGTGGCGTACGCTTGTCTGGCGGACAACGCCAGCGTATTGGCATTGCTCGTGCACTATATAAACAGGCTGATGTTATTATTTTTGATGAAGCAACAAGTGCTTTAGACGGTGAGACGGAGCAGGCTGTGATGCGCTCAATAGAAGGGCTCGCAAATGACTTAACGGTTTTGATTATCGCTCATCGTCTTACTACACTTAAAAATTGTACGCAAATAGTAGAGCTTAGTGAGGGTAGGGTTAAACGTGTAGGCTCTTACCAGGACATCGTTGCGACTTGATTAAGGATATTGTTAGTTTAGAGGATCGTCTTATCTAGGATGGATGAATTATGAAAATAGCCGTGATACCAGCGCGTGGTGGAAGTAAGAGAATCCCAAGAAAAAATATTAAAGAATTTTGCGGTAGACCTATGATCTCATGGGCGATTAAAGCGGCAGAGAATTCAGGATTGTTTGATCACATTATTGTTTCGACGGATGATGAGGAAATCGCGCAAATAGCGCGGGACTCAGGGGCAGAAACGCCATTTAAAAGGCCTGTAGAGTTGGCTGATGATCTTACACCTACAGTACCTGTGGTTGCACATGCTGTTGAATCATGTATTGCGTTGGGTTGGGAAGTGAATTTTGCTTGCTGTATATATCCGTGTGCTCCATCTTTGCAGGCCAGTGATTTACTGGCAGCGTATGAATTAGCTGTTGCTCAGAATGCTGATTTTGTCTATCCGGTTGCAGAATATGCTCACCCAATACAGCGTGCAATGCGAAGGTTGCCAGATGGTGCAATGGAGTTTTATGCGCCCCAGTTCGAGCTAACACGTACACAGGATTTGGAAAAATCTTATCATGATGCTGGGCAGTTTTATTGGGGTAAGTCCACAGCTTGGTTGGCAAAAAAGAAAATGCATACAGCAGGTCTTGGTATGCCTATTCCAAATTGGAGAGTCGTGGATATAGATACTGACGATGATTGGATGCGAGCTGAATTGTTGTTTAAAGCATTACTGTAAGTTGGAAAAATCATGATTTTAATTACTGGTTCAACGGGTCTTCTTGGTTCAACTCTAGTCCCAAAATTTAAAGCACAGGGTAGGGCGGTAGCCACTCACGCACGTCAGGCTAATGCGGATTACACTGCGGATTTGTCAAGTAAAAATGAAACGTTCTCTTTGCTTAATAAGCTTAAGCCTAGCGTTATCATCAATCTTGTCGGGCTGACAAGTGTTGAGCGTTGTCAAGATTATGCGAATGAATCCTACCTGATTAATACACGAACGGTTGAGAACATGGCTCAATGGATAATAGAAACGGAAGCAAATGCTCATCTCATTCAAATTTCCACCGATCAAGTGTACGACGGTGCATGCGAGCATACTGAAGATCAAATTACCTTGACGAACAATTATGCCTTTTCAAAATATGCTGGTGAGTTAGCTGCTTTACGAGTACCCAGCACCATACTTAGAACTAATTTTGTTGGGCGTAGTAAAGTTGGAAATAGAGAGAGCCTTACTGACTGGGTTTATAACTCGCTAACAAGCGGTAAGCATGTTCAAGTGCTAAAGGATGTATATTTTAGTCCGCTTTCAATGGCTACTCTTGTTGAAATGATTGAGCTGGTCGTTGAGAAAAAGCCTCTCGGAATATTTAACCTTGGATCGCATGATGGCATGAGCAAGGCTGATTTTGATTTTGCCTTTGCCGACTATCTAAATTTACCTACAGCAACGATGACCCGGATTGATGCTAGTCAAGCAACTTTTCTAAAGGCTTATAGGCCGAAGGATATGCGGATGGATAATTCAAAGTTTGAAAATACATTAGGTGTTAAATTACCTAGCTTAATAGACCAAATTAAAAGTGTTGCGAAGGAATATGATGCAATCACCTAGTCAGACTTTAGAGATTAATGAAAAGAAAATAGGCCGTGACTATCCAACTTATTTTATCGCAGATATAGCGGCTAATCACGATGGAGATCTTGAGCGAGCTAAAGATTTGATCTTTTTGGCAGCGGAGGCCGGTGCTGATGCGGCTAAATTCCAACACTTTACAGCGGGTACAATTGTCAGTGATTTAGGATTTAAAACTTTGGGAGGACAGCAGTCGCACCAGTCCAGTTGGAAGAAATCTGTGTTTGAAGTTTATAAGGATGCGAGTGTTAGTTTGGATTGGACACCTACACTAAAAGAAACTTGCGATAAAGCTGGCATTGCTTTCTTTACTAGCCCTTATTCACTCGAAATTGTTGATCATATTGATCCTTATGTACCGGCTTATAAAGTGGGCTCTGGGGATGTCACCTGGATTGAAATGATTGAATATATTGCTTTAAAGCAAAAACCTTACATTATGGCGACAGGTGCATCCACGATAGATGATGTTCTTCGTGCGGTCTCTGCAGCAATTGCGATAAATCCAATGTTATGTTTAATGCAGTGCAATACTAACTATACAGCCAGTCTGGAGAACTTTAAATTTATTCAACTTAATGTATTGAAAGTTTATCGAGAAATGTACCCTGATTTAGTGCTTGGTCTGAGTGACCATACGCCAGGTCATGCAACGGTGCTAGGTGCTGTTGCATTAGGTGCAAGGATGATTGAAAAACACTTTACCGATGATGTAAAGCGTGTCGGACCAGACCATGCGTTTTCAATGGATCCAAAATCATGGCGTGATATGGTTGACCGTACTCATGAGCTGGAAAACGCGATGGGGAGTGGGATTAAACAGGTAGAAGATAATGAAAAAGAAACGGTAGTAGTGCAACGCAGAGCTGTTCGCATGGCAGTTAATCTGGAAGCGGGCTGTTCATTGACGCGTGAGCATCTTATAGTTTTGCGCCCATGTCCTCCTGATGGGCTACCCCCATATGAACTTCCTAAGTTAATTGGGAAGAGAGTTCGAAGAAATCTTAGTGTGGGAGAGCATCTTCGGTGGATAGATCTCGAATAGCAATTGTAATCCCAGCACTTAATGAATCAGCGACAATAGCCGCCGTTGTTATGGCTGCTAAGAAATATGGCGTTCCAATTGTTGTTGATGATGGGTCTACAGATGCAACGGCAGAGTTGGCAGAACAAAATGGAGCCGTTGTTGTGTCGCACAGTGTAAATCGTGGTTATGATGGAGCACTTAATTCTGGTTTTCTTATGGCAGATGAGATTGGTTGTGATCTGGTTATTACAGTAGATGCCGATGGGCAGCATAATCCAATGCTTATACAGAAGTTTATTGATGCCATAGATGCCGGTGCCGATGTTGTCGTCGGCGTTAGGAGTCGTAAGCAACGTTTAGCAGAGCATATTTTTGCTTTTTATACTTCCTTGCGTTTTGGCATTAAAGACCCTCTGTGCGGAATGAAGGCATATCGAATTGCTGTTTTTAATGCGCTTGGTCACTTTGACGCGTACGGGTCAGTCGGAACTGAATTAACGATCTTCGCTGCGAGGAATAGTTATCAAATTAAGCAAGTGCTGTTTGATGTGCGAGAGAGGCAAGGTAAGTCTAGATTTGGCCAGGTATTTGCAGGAAATATTAAAATTTTTCGCGCAATGCTATTCTCAATAAGTTAGCTTAAATTTGCCAAAATTTGGCTTTCATAAAAATACGATCATTGTAATGATTAAACTACATACAACTTATTATAAAAGGTAGCGACGATGAAAACAGATGTACATGAACTCGGCCGAGTTATTGCGGGCATGCGAAGAGCATATGAGCTTGGAGATAACGCAATGGCGTGGGCGCGTGCAAACTCAACTGGAAAAGATAACTCGATTGCGAGCACCTTAGTGGCCTATGATCTTCAAGCGGGTAGTTATGTGGCAAATGCGCGAGCAAATCCTAATTACATCAACGCATGGTGTGAACGGATTTCAGAACTGATTAAGCCTTATTTAGAGGCAGGTGATCGTGTACTGGAAGTCGGAGTTGGTGAGGCAACCACTCTTGCAGGGGTAATAAAGGAATTTAACTGCAGCGAAATTATTTCATTTGGTTTTGATGTAAGTTGGTCAAGGATTAAAGTGGCACAGCAATGGGTAGAAGAAAGTGCTATTGATGCACGATTGTTTGTAGGTGACCTTTTTTGCATACCATTAGCTGACAATTCAATTGATGTTATTTATACATCACACTCTTTAGAGCCAAACGGTGGACAGGAAGTGGCTGCCATTAAAGAATTATTGCGTGTTGCGCGCAAAGCTGTGGTCCTCGTAGAGCCAATTTATGAACTTGCGTCTGAGCTGGCACAGAAAAGAATGGCCGAGCATGGCTATGTAAGAGGGTTAAAGTCAGTCGCAGAGTTACTCGGTGCAAAGGTGGTTGAGTATAGGCTGTTGGATATATGTAGTAACCCTCTTAATCCCAGTGGCGTTGTGTTGATTGCCAAGCCTCATCCTGCACCTAAGACGGATATAAAGTTAGTATGGTCTGGTTGGCAGTGCCCATTAACGGGTACCCCACTTGCTGAGCAAGGTGATATTTTTTATGCAGAACAGGTAGGTATTGCATATCCAGTATTGCGTGGGGTTCCGTTGCTGCGTGCTGAGCATGGAGTAGTTGCATCTCAAATTAATGTCGGTATAAATCCCAATTAGGCCGATTGGAGATGCTTGGTTGAAAAGTGAAGTTACAATAGAAAATATTCAAGCTCTTTTTTTTAAAATGGAAGAATATGAAGATCTTTTCACACTACAGATAGGTGATGGTATATATTTTTGGGATACCATCAGAAGTCAAATCTATCTGAGTTTGCATACTATATACGGAGGACCATTTGCAACCCCAAAAACTTTAGTTGCTAAGCCTATGCTTACAAAAGTCAAGAATGTTGCTAAATCATTTGTAAATATGATTTCACGTCGTTACTTGGTCACTCAAGCACCTAAATTTATATTTATTACAGGTCAAAGAATCAGACATGGCACATCTCTGGTTGACAATATTGCGGATCATTTGTGTGATTTGGTATCTAAAGATGCTGTTGCAGTGGAGCTTATGAATAAGGCTGAGATTAGTTATTGGAAGTTAATCTCCGGTGGAAAGACTAGGGTCCCTCAAGTTGCTGTACGTAAAATACATGGAGAGATTGATATATCACATGCTGTTATCACAATTTCATCTTTGATAAATAAGTACTTTGATGTTTCGATTGATGTTTACAATTTAATAGCAGAACCGATAACCACTTTTTTCGAAAACAGAAACTATTATATAAAGCTTTTTGCTATGCATCGGCCTAACGCCGTTATCTGCATTAACAATGGAACATTAGATGGGTTATTTCATGCAGCAAAAGAGATGGGAGTTCCAGTAATCGAGCTTCAGCATGGAGCATCATCATCCAAAACAATATTTTGGTCATACCCTCAATCTATTCAGAGCAACCATCCGGGACTTTCATTGCCGACGGCTTATTTGACTTATTCCGATTTTTGGAATGACAATACAAATTATCCAGTGAGCATGAAGCGTTCTATTGGTAGTGACTATTTTCATCAAGAATTAATTGCGGGCAAAGATGACGGTGTATTGATTGTATCTGCTTATATGTACCATGAGGATTTACTTGGTCTTGCAATCGAGCTTGCGACGCTCGTAGAGAATAAGAAAATATACTATAAACTCCATCCGCACCAGTTTAGTAAAATGCGTGAAGTTGTTGCAGCTTGTAGTGGGAAAGGCAATATAGTGGTCATCTGTGATGAACTGGATTTCTCACAGTTATATCAGCGTTGCAACTATGTTGTCGGTATTCATTCAACAACTCTATATATTGCATTACAGGCAGGAAAAAAAGTATGTCTTTATAAACGGTCAAATTATTTTTGGCATGACGATATTTTTGAGTATGTTGAGCTATTTGATGATGCTTCTGAATTAAGGAATTTTTTTGATAATTCTAGTGGCAAGTACTTTAGTAAATTGCATAGAGCACCTATATTCTTTGAACCATTTGATGAGAAAAAGTATATGCAAGTCCTCGAAGATGTGAATTCTCACATTTAGAAATGATTTATTTTCTGCACGCTCAGAATGGTCTGTTATGAAATTCTTACATTTATTAAATGTAAGTATTGATTTTCTTAATAAAGCGTTGGCACTAGGCTATTCGCATGTCGTTAGTTGCCAGTTTGCCTGTTGGGGAAAGAGTTCCAGGATAGCACGAGGAGCAAAAATTCTTGGGGCAGGGTTGATACAGGTTGGTGGTGGTGTAACGATAGGCGAAATGGCATGGTTGAATGCTAAGAATGATCGTTTTGATGGGAAGCCTACTTTGAGTATTGGTGATGGTACTTATATCGGTCGATTAGTACAAATCAATGCATGGCGGAGTGTGGTAATAGGTAATAACGTATTGATTGCAGATCGTGTTTTTATATCTGATGCAGATCACAATTTTTCTGATCTCGCCATTCCAATTCGATTGCAAGGTGACTCCTTTCTAGGAGCGGTGACTTTGCGAGATGGATGCTGGATAGGTATTGGGGTTGTGATACTTCCAGGTGTCACGATTGGTCGTAATTCTGTTGTGGCAGCAAATGCTGTAGTGACAAAAGATGTGCCTGACTACACTGTTGTTGCTGGGGTTCCAGCTAAAATTATTAAAAAACTTTAAAGAAAAATACTTATGATTATAAAAAGAATTCATCGATTTTACGAGCGTTACACATCGCTAATAAGTAGCATTTATAGGATTCAAGAGGCTCTTGGTCGTATAGAGCAACGGCAAACAGCTCAAAGTGCTAGTTATTCACAGGCGGAGTTTAGGGTTTTCTCACAATGGGGTGAAGATGGAATTATCCAGTATTTATTAAATCATGTTCCAATTGAACGGTCTATTTTTGTTGAGTTTGGTGTGGAGAATTACACTGAGTCAAACACTCGATTTCTCCTGACGAATAATCAATGGTCTGGGCTAGTTATTGATGGCAGTTCGGAGAATATTGATTACATTCGTCGCGATCAAATTTACTGGGCGACTAATCTTAAAGCAGAACTCTCTTTTATAACTAAAGAAAATATAAATGAGTTGCTTGTAAAGAATGGCATTGAGGGTGACATCGGCCTGCTTTCGGTAGATATTGATGGTAATGATTACTGGGTTTGGGAAGCGATTGATAGGATTTCTCCACGTATCATTATTTGTGAATATAACAGCCATTTTGGCCCGGTGGCTGAGGTCACTACCCCATATGACGCCAAATTCGTACGAGATTCAGCGCATTTTTCTAAGATTTATTATGGGGCATCTATTTCAGCTTTTTGCTCCTTGGCAGCGGCTAAAGGCTACTCACTTGTAGCATCAAATTCAGTGGGCAATAATATATTTTTTGTTCGCAATGATCTAGTTGGATCCTTGCCAGTGTTGTCGCCTGCTCAAGCCTACCGTCGTGCTCAGTTCCGTGAATTTCACGATGAGAATGGTCAATTGACTTATGATGATTTTGAAACTCGACTTGATAAAATTCGAGATCTGCAACTTTATGATCTGAAAGCTTCTGCTTTGAAGAAGATTTCTGAAATTTCTGGTGTAATTGAGAAGACCAAGAAGGTATAAACCAGTAATGCAGAAAACCGTATTAATTACAGGAGGTTTTGGCTTTCTTGGCCGTGCTGTTGCTAATAAGTTTAAACAGTTAGGCTATCGTGTTGTAGGGATTGGCCGTGGTCTTTGGGGTGCCCAAGAAGCTTTAGTGTTTGGATTTGATATTTGGCTAGACGGCAATATTTCATTATTAAGCCTAATGACTTTAAATGATCGCTTTGATGTTGTGGTGCATTGTGGAGGCAACGGTTCGGTTGGGTATTCAATTGAAAATCCTTTGCAAGATTTCTCGAAAACTGTACAAGGTACTATAGAGTTGCTGGAGTTTTTACGGATAACAAAGTCCAAGGCAATATTGGTATATCCATCAAGTGCTGGCGTTTATGGTGCTAAAGAAGATGCTCCAATCAAAGAAACAGATGATCTTAATCCCATTTCACCTTATGGTTTTCACAAACGTATTGCCGAAGTGCTCTTGGAGTCGTACTCAAAAAATTATGGAATCCAATCTGTTGCAATTCGTTTTTTTTCAATTTACGGACCTGGTTTAAATAAGCAATTATTGTGGGATGCAAGTAATAAGCTAATTAGTGCGGGGAATGGTAAGGCTATTTTTTGGGGGTCTGGCGATGAAACTCGTGATTGGATTTATATCGATGATGCTGTCGAATTGATAATAGTTGCAACACGTTCACAAGAACATTACTTGGTACTTAATGGCGCGGCAGGTCATCGTGTTACTGTAAGAAAAACCTTGGATTCACTAAAGATGGCATTGGACGTGAACGCGGAAATAATATTCAATGGCGAAATTCGAGAGGGTGACCCTCGTTTTTATCATGCCGAAATGACTAGAGTGTTTAAGTTAGGGTGGAAACCGATGATTCCCTTTCATAAGGGTATTGAGAAGTATGCGCAATGGAAGCTCAATCATATGAAATGCAATCATGATTAAAGTTGGATTTTGGTACGACTATGGGCAAGAGTACTCTGGAGGGCTAAATTACTTTAGAAATCTTTTATATTCAATCTCTCAAGTAAATGACAATCGAATTAAACCATATTTATTTATAGGATCTGATGTAAATCAAAAAATAATCGATGAATTTAGTTTGTATGTCACGGTTATTACTATTGATATTCTAACTAAATACACTGTACGTTGGTTTTTTCATAGAGTTTTATTCAGATTATTTAGATCTCAAATAATGGTGAAAGCTGAATTGAAAAAATATGACATTTCAGTAGTTTCTCATGGATCAATGATTGTTAAAGATGTATTGCCAACTAGATTGGTGAGTTGGATCCCAGATTTTCAATATTTACACCTTCCTGAGTATTTTCCCGGATTAGATTTAAATAAACGATCAGTGCAATTAAAAGAATTGTTTGATGCTAGTGATATTGTCATATTGAGTAGTCATAGCGCATTAAAAGATTTCTTAAGCATAGCAAGCAATGATGCTATTCAAAAGGCTAAGGTGTTACATTTCGCATCTCGTAGCACTTTAAATAATGCCAATATAGTCAAATTTTCGCGTGAGTATCTAGAAGAGAAATTTTGTTTTACAGGTAAGTTTTTCTTCCTACCCAATCAATTTTGGCAACATAAGAATCACATTGTTGTGGCTGAGGCTGTGCTACTTCTTAAAAAAAGGGGGAAGTTTGTGAGAGTTATTTGTACTGGCTCACTAGATGACCCTTGGGATAAGGATTCGACAACAGCTAAAAAATTCTTAAAATTTTTAAAAGATAATGACCTGGAAGAGCACATTAAAGTTTTAGGTCTTATAGAACTTGAAGAGGTTTATGGATTTTTAAGAAATTCCATTGCATTACTTAACCCCTCTTTTTTTGAGGGATGGAGCACATCAGTTGAAGAGGCTAGAAGTATTAATAAAAAATCTATTCTTTCAAATATCGATGTTCATCTTGAGCAGGATCCTTTGAACGCCGTATATTTCGATCCAAAAGATCCAGCTATGTTGTCTAATTTAATGGAAGAGGTTTGGAATAAGAACGATTCTCAGATTGCCTCATTAGAGATTGATTCTTTTAATGATCAACGAGCTAGGATAATCAAGTTTGGTGAAAGGTATATTGAAATTTTGGAAGAGCTACAGAGTAAAAGCTAATTGTTAATCCGATATGTTATTAAATAATAAGGGATATGAAAATGGATTCATCTTTACTGAATAAGTTTGATATAGATAACTGTAAATTTCAATTTAAAAATTCACCAGGGTTCCCTCATTTCTGCCTTGATAATTTTCTTGATGAGGAATTTGCACTAAAAATCCATGACTCTTTCCCATCATATAAAGAAGCTGCTGATGTAGGGGTTACGTATCGCGCGATAAACGAGAAAAGAAAAGTTCAAGTGTCAGACTGTATGAAATACCCAACACCTATAAAAAAATTATATGATTTACTCGTATCTAAGGAGTTCGTTGCCTTAATCTCCGAAATGAGTGGAATTGAAAATTTAATTGCAGATCCAAATATGAGTGGTGGCGGTATACATGCAACAAACACAGGTGGGCATTTGGACGTGCACATTGACTTTAATTATAACGAAGAATTGGCGTTGCATCGCCGATTGAATCTTCTCATATATTTTAATAAGGACTGGGATGAAGAATTTGGTGGATATCTTGATCTATGGGATAAGGATGTAAAGAATTGCATTGGGAGTTTTGCGCCTACATTCAATAGGTTAGCAGGGTTTGCAACTGGATCTTTCAGTTGGCATGGTGTGACTCCAATAAATTGCCCAATGGATAGAATGAGAAAATCTTTTGCAATTTATTACTATACTAAAGAAGCTCCCTCTGGTTGGGATGGTATCAAGCATAATACAATTTTTAAGGCCAGGCCAAAAGAGCACTTGAAAGGGAAGCTCTTAATGCCCAGTGAAAAACTGGCGCACTATTTATTTCAATTAATCAAAAAAATGATTTTTAGTGCAAAACACCTCAAGAATAAATTGCGATGATCAGGAATTTATTTTGATGAAAAATTTTGGTTTTGTAGTATTGAATTACTCTAATTATGAGGAATCAATTGCTTGTGTTGAAAGTATTTTAGCCATATCTGGCAAAAACTATTTTATTGTGATCGTTGATAATGACTCTCCTAACGATTCGTTTGAGGTTTTGTTCGATAAGTATGTTCAACATCCTAATATTAGAGTCATTTCTAGTGGACGTAATGGGGGGTATTCCTATGGTAATAATTGTGGAATAAAACTACTCGAATCCCTCAATATTTTTGATGTAATCATTGCTACAAGTGACACTCTTGTAGTTAGTAAAGATATTCTTCAGCAGTTAGAGCAAATTGATTCTGTTGACTTGGGGATTGTTGGGCCGAAGGTAACTAATTTGGAGAATGATAATCAGAACCCCATGCTGAAAAAGGCAGGTCTTGGCTATGTACTAAACATTCATTTCCCTTCGGCAGCATCTTTTCTACGTAAGACGGTTTATAAATTAATTCCTTTTTTAAATGGAATTATTAGTAAGCAAAAAGACAGTGGCAGAAAAGGTACGCAAAGAGGTGATGTTTACATGATTCACGGTTGCTTTTTATATTTGACTAGCCATTACATTAATCAATGTGGCTACCTTGATGAGTCGTTGTTTATGTATGGTGAGGAAGATTTACTTGCGTATAACTGTATGCAGAATAATCTCAGAGTTTTGTATCAGCCTAGTATTGAAGTTATTCATAAAGACGCTAAAAGTACGCCTAGAGAAGACAATAATAGTTTTACAGTTGTAAACAGTAATAAATCAATGGCATATTTGAAGCGTAAATTAAAGTTATCTACATTGTTAATTCAGGCCCTAAAGAATTGAAAGTTGATACATATAAAGTTAAGCCTGGACTAGCGAATATTGCTTTGCTCTATATTTTTGGGGTTTCGTTTACGCTATATCCTCCATTAGCTCAGTATGCCCAGCCTTTTATTGCGGTTAGTTTTACTGCTATCTTTTTGGTTGTTTTGGTCAATATTTTTTTGTTAAATCGACCAATACTTAATAGCATTTTATTCAAAATTACTATTATGTTCACTTTGATTTATATCGGCTGGTTACTTGTTGCAACGTTGCATGAAAATAACATGGCATTTGCATTACAGGATTCGCTCGGATTTGCAATTTATCTATTCGTCATGCCGGTGTTTTTTATCTTTATTTGTTTTTGTCGATTACATCAGCATCTTGTTAATTTTCTGATTCAATTGTGCGCTTTCATTTCAGTCATTAGTGTGGCTATTGTTTTGTGGTATTACACTTCGTTTGGTTCTGTTGAGTCTGAATCTTTGGGCCAGCTAAATCTTTATGTCAAGTTGTTGGGCTTGAATTGGATTATTGATCACAATGGAGGTTTTTTAGGGTTATATACTTACACAGCACATTTTTTATTGCTTGGTATTGGTCTATCTTTTTACAATTATTATATTACCCATGAAAAAAAACACATATATTTCATGCTGTTATTCGGGTTTGGTGTGTTCGCTGATGGTCACCGTGCTTTAGTTGTTAGTATGTTTCTACTAATTCTATTTTTGTTACCCTTAATCAAGGCAAGAGTTTCGTTTAAAAGAATGGCTTTTTATTTGTGTCTCGTAGTTATTCCATTATTTTTCACACTAGTTATTAATTTTGAGTGGCTTCAAGATCGTTTTAATTTTACGACCTCAGATGCATCTACTCTTGAAAGATTCTTACAGGTGCCTGCATTGCTAGATAAAATTACCGAAAACCCCCTATTTGGAAGTGGTTTTGGTTCTTTTGCGAGCATAATTCGCAGTACAGAGCGCCCTTTTAGTTATGAGGTTGATTTTTTAGCAACAATAATGAAGCTAGGCATAGTGGGGAGTGTTCTTTATTTCGGCACCTATTTATACATGATAGATGCCGCAAGGCGACTTGGTGGTGATATTGGGTATATATTATTTTGTGTAGGCATTTCATTTTTGTTCTACATGGGCACTAATGGCGGCTTAGCGATGTCCTCTGATAGTGCAATTTTTCATATGATCTTATTCGTACTAATCTCATTGTCGCTAAGTCAAAAATATGAATGTAATTTGGTTAAAAAGCCATTGCATAATAAACTTAGCACGCTAAAGTATGGCGGTTGCTTCAAGTAAAAAGGCCAGTTGTGGCTTTTTTAATCGGTGGGTGGTTTCATGATTTTTCTTTATATTAGGGCTAATCCTTAACATATGCTTATGGTATTTTAGTGCGATGATGTATCTAGGAAAAAAACCTAAAGTATTAGTGTTTGTTTTGAATTATTTGCCAGGATATAAATCCGGAGGAGTATTAAGAACTATTGTTAATACAGTTGCTTGGTTAAATGATGATTATGAGTTCTGGATTGTGACTCGCGATAGAGACTTGGGTAGTGAGTTGCCATACTCTGAAGTGAAATTGAATGAATGGCAGTCTGTAGAGGGGGCCATGGTGCTTTATCTTCCACCGGAATCTCTTAATGCTAAAACCTTAGTAAAATTAACTTTAAATACACCGCATGATTTGATCCACTTAAATAGTTATTTTGATCCAGTATTTACTCTTAGGATTATGCTGGCTAGAAAGTTGGGTTGGTTGCCAAAATCTCCACTATTACTATCGCCAAGAGGTGAATTTGGTGAGGGGTCGTTGAGGCTGAAGTATGCAAAGAAGATTATTTTTATCTATTTTGCAAAGTTTTTTGGGCTGTATAACAATGCGTTGTTTCACGCGACAAGCGAATATGAGTTGCAAGATATTGTTGATGTTTTGAATCCAATCAGCAATTTAATCAAGATGGCGCTAGATTTGCCCAGTAAGGTCGTAGAAGATTTGCCGAATAGTTCTGCTTTATCAGATCAGTATTTAAGAATTGTTTTTCTTTCTCGGTTTTCTAGGGAGAAAAATCTTGATTTTGTTTTGAGGGTACTGATTCAATTGAACGTTAAAGTCATCTTCGATATTTATGGGCCGGATGAGGATGCGGAGTACTGGGGGGAGTGCCAGGAGTTAATTAAGCGCTTACCGCAGAACGTAATTGCAACTTATTATGGTGCAGTATCCCCTAGTCGGGTGTCTGAGATTTTTAGTGGTTATGATTTGTTCTTTTTTCCCAGTAAGGGCGAGAATTATGGGCATGTGATAGCGGAAGCTATATCTGTCGGTACAAAAGTACTCATTAGTAAAAACACACCATGGCTGGATTTAGATGTTGACGGTTTGGGCTGGGATGTCGATTTGAGGGATGAAAGTCTTTTTATTAAGGTTATTGAAGAAATGGCTGGTGAGCCTCTTAATGAGCGATTGAAAAAAAGAGCAATAGTGAAGCAAAGTGCGCTTAAGCGTTTGATGGATCCTAAGGTGCTGAATGATAATCGTGAATTGTTCAGAACCGCCACTTAAATCAAGATTAATCCCAAACTATAATTAAAGAGGCAATAAAATTAAAACGTTATCGTATAAAGTCTGTAGCAATTGCATCATGGATACTTCTGATTCAAGCATTACGTTTGATGATCGTGATTGGTGTGTGTACTGTAACAATTTTCACAATAGCATTCTTCCGAGTTGGAATACTGATGCTAGAGGTGAAAAAAAGTTACTAGAAATAGCCGAAAAAATCAAAGAGCAAGGTAAAGGAAAAGACTTTGATTGTATTATTGGTTTGAGTGGCGGTTTGGATAGTTCCTATTTGACTTATATAGCTAAGGAAAAACTGGGATTGCGCCCCTTGCTTTTTCATGTGGATGCGGGCTGGAATACTGACCAGGCAGTGGGAAACATTGAAAAATTGGTTGATGGATTAGGACTTGATTTATACACTGAAGTGATTAATTGGGAGGAGATTAAAGATCTTCAGGTTGCCTTGTTAAAGTCACAAATTCCACACCAAGATATAGCTCAAGATACGGCATTTTTTTCGACGCTGTATAAATTTGCACGAAAAAACAAAATTAAGTACGTTTTGACGGGTGGAAATTACTCTACAGAGTGTTGTCGCGAGCCAGAAGAGTGGGGTGCTTATCCGGGTACAGATAAAACATTGATATTGGATATCCATTCAAAATTTGGCAAATTCCCTCTAAAAACATTTCCAATCATAGATGTATTCACTTCAAAAATTTATTACAAATATATTTTGGGAATGCAGGTTTTTAAGCCGTTAGATCTTATTCCATACATCAAAAAAAATGCTGAAGATTTACTGGAAGCTCGGTTTGGATGGAAGAAATTCCAACATAAACATCATGAGTCTCGGTTTACTCGATTTTTTGAAGATTATTGGCTGCCGAGGAAGTTTGGTTTTGACAGGCGGCGAGCACATTTTTCAAGTTTAATTCTTACTGGTCAAATGACAAGGCAGGAAGCGCTAGATCGAATTGCCACACCTGAATTGGATGAACACTTCTTAGAGTGCGAGTTTGAGTATGTTGCACATAAGTTAGATTTAACCGTAGCAGAGTTACGAGCCATATTTGAGGGTGAAAACAAATCTAGCTATGATTACAAAAGTAAGCGAGCACTGATAGAAATTGGCTCAAAGGTAATGAGTTTGCTTGGTTTGGAAAAAAGATTGTACAAATGATAACCATCATTGATTATGGGTTAGGTAATGTGTTGGCTTTTGTTAATGTATATAACCGTTTGAATATTCCCGTTGTGGTTGCAAAGGCTACCTGTGATTTAGCTAATGCGACAAAGTTAATTTTGCCGGGTGTCGGGTCGTTTGATCATGCAATGCAGCAATTGGATCGATCTGGAATGCGTCAGTCTTTAGAGCAACTTGTGTTGCAGCAGTCTATGCCAGTGCTTGGTATTTGCGTAGGCATG
This sequence comes from uncultured Pseudomonadota bacterium, assembly GCA_903833595.1. Classification (GTDB taxonomy): domain Bacteria; phylum Pseudomonadota; class Gammaproteobacteria; order Burkholderiales; family Methylophilaceae; genus Methylotenera. The sequence continues at coordinate 13,860 of CAILFU010000004.1, read as the reverse complement.
CAAATGCTTGCTAAATCAAGCGATGAGGGCGCATTGCCAGGGCTTGGTTGGGTAGATGGAACAGTGAAGAAGTTTGATGTTTCAAAGATGCCTAAAGGTACTAACTTGCCGCATATGGGCTGGAATGATGTAACGCCAGTTGTGGATAGCGGTTTGTTTAAGGGCATGGAGCAGGATGCTCGATTTTACTTCCTACATTCTTATTATTTTGAGTGTTGTCAACAGGCTAATGTGTTAGCTGTCAGCGACTATGGTGGAGATTTTACTTGTGCAGTCCATCGTGAAAATGTCTATGGCGTCCAATTCCATCCTGAAAAAAGCCATCATTTCGGAACCCAGTTGCTTAAAAACTTTGCGGAAATTTAGATATGTTACGTCCCAGAATTATTCCTTGTTTACTTGTAAGAAGTAAGGGGCTAGTAAAGACGGTGAAGTTTGGTCCCACTAAATACGTTGGCGACCCGATTAATGCGGTTAAAATATTCAATGAAAAAGAGGCTGATGAGTTGATTGTGCTGGATATTGACGCCACCGCAACTGGTTCTGAGCCTGATTTTGCAATGATTCAGAAATTAGCGGCAGAATGCCGTATGCCTTTGTGTTACGGTGGCGGTATCAAAACTGTAGAGCAAGCTAGGCGAATTATAGGGCTGGGTGTGGAGAAGATTGCAATCAGTTCTGAGGTTATCTCAAATCCCAATTTAATTACAGAAATCGCTGCAGAAATTGGTAGTCAAAGTGTGGTGGTAGTGCTTGACGTCAAAAAATCTTTGTTTGGCAAATATGAGGTCTATACTCATAACGGCAAGAAAAAAACCGGTCGTACGCCGGTTGAAGTTGCGCAGCAGGCTGAGAGGTTGGGTGCCGGTGAAATAGTTATCAACTCGATTGATCTTGATGGACAGATGACGGGATACGATCTAAATTTGGCTACTAAAATACGCGAGGCTATTAGGTTGCCAATGACATTACTCGGTGGTGCTGGATCAATTTCTGATATCGGAAGCCTGATCCAAACTTGTGGAGTGGTTGGGGCTGCTGCGGGCAGTTTGTTCGTATTTAAAGGAGTTTATCGAGCTGTCCTAATTAATTATCCCAGCATCGTTGAGCGTGATAATTTAGTTTTAGATTCATTGAAGGGGGCGTAATGCATTTGTTTTTAAATAGCCACTACGTTTGCGGACGTATGCATGGCCGCGTCATAGGAAATATTTAATGAGAATTTTGATTTTGGGCGTGACGGGCATGTTGGGTAATGCCATGTTTCGCATGCTGTCGGAAGATCCAGCGCTAACTGTTTTTGGTAGCGCTCGTAGTGATTCGGCCAAGAGCTATTTTAAAGAGAATTTGCGTCAACAGATTGTTTGCGGTGTGGATGTTGAACATCATGATTCGTTGGTGAGCGTATTTGGTAAAGTGAGGCCGGAAGTTGTTATCAATTGTATCGGTCTAGTTAAGCAAGTTGTCGATGTTGAAGATCCATTACAAGCCATTCCTATCAATACAATTCTGCCTCACCGTTTGGCTGCTCTTTGTAAAGTAGCCGGCGCGCGTTTAGTACATATTAGTACAGACTGTGTGTTCGCTGGAGCTAAGGGCAATTATGTGGAATCAGATTTCCCTGATGCAAATGATTTATATGGCAGAAGTAAGTTGCTTGGGGAGGTAGATTATTCTCATGCTGTCACACTTCGGACTTCTATTGTTGGCCATGAGTTATTGGGTCATCGAAGTTTGATCGGTTGGTTCTTGGCGCAGCGTGGACAGGTTAAGGGGTATTCAAATGCCGTATTTTCTGGTTTGCCGACTGTTGAACTTTCTCGTGTTATTCGAGATTTCGTTCTGCCTCATGTTGAGTTGAGGGGTGTTTATCATGTCGCGGCAGCGCCGATCAATAAATATGAGTTGCTAAAATTGGTAGCAAAAGTTTATGGATCAGAAGTTGAAATCACTCCCGACTCAACTCTAATAATTGATCGTTCTCTAAATGGGGGGCGCTTTGCTCTGGCGACAGGATACGTTGCTCCTTCATGGAATGAGCTAATAAATCAAATGTATAAATTTAACTAAGTAGGATTACAAAACATGTTATCGAATCAAGTATTGATGATTACAGGTGGGACGGGCTCTTTTGGAAGTACGGTGCTTAAGCGTTTTCTTTCTACTGCAGTGCGAGAAATACGAATTTTTAGTCGCGATGAGAAGAAGCAGGAAGATATGCGCATTGCGTTTAATAATTCGAAATTAAAGTTTTATATTGGTGACGTTCGTGATTACGACAGCGTTAGTCAAGCAATGAAGGGCGTTGATTATGTTTTTCATGCTGCTGCTTTGAAGCAGGTGCCTTCTTGTGAGTTTTATCCTATGGAGGCAGTGCGAACTAATGTAATAGGTACTGAGAATGTAATGAATGCGGCAACGGTCAATGGTGTGAAACGTGTTGTTGTGCTTAGTACAGATAAAGCTGTGTATCCAATTAATTCAATGGGTATTTCTAAAGCCATGGCCGAAAAGTTAATGGTAGCAAAAGCGCGAACTCAACTTGAGGATGAAACTGTGCTGTGTGCGACTCGATATGGCAATGTAATGGCGTCACGTGGATCCGTAATTCCACTCTTCATTTCACAACTTAAAGAAGGCAAGCCACTTACTGTTACTGATCCCAATATGACGCGATTTCTTATGTCGTTGGAAGATTCAGTGGATTTAGTTTTGTACGCATTTGAACATGGCAAACAAGGTGATATTTTTGTGCAGAAGGCACCCGCTTCGACTGTTGCTGATCTGGCGGAAGCTATAAAAGAGCTATTGAAAAAAGATGAGCCGGTTCGCATTATTGGTACGCGGCATGGTGAAAAGTTATATGAGTCATTAATCTCACGAGAAGAGATGGTGAAAGCTGAAGATCTGGGTGGGTACTACCGCATTCCAGCCGACAATCGCGATCTTAATTACGCGCAGTACTTTAGCGAAGGCGAAGAAAAGATATCACACCAAGAAGATTACACCTCTCATAACACAGAGCGCTTAAATGTCGAACAAGTAAAAACATTATTGCTCAAGTTAGATTATATTAAGGAAGAGCTTCGTGCTTAAGATAATGACTATTGTAGGGACGCGTCCTGAATTAATTAAGATGTCTCGGGTGATTGCTGAGTTTGATCGGCACACGGAACATGTACTTGTACATACTGGACAGAACTATGATTTTGAACTTAATCAAGTTTTTTTTGATGATTTAGAAATTCGCAAACCTGACTATTTTCTTGAGGCAGTTGGCGATACGACTGCACAGACCATCGCTAGAGTAATTGAGAAGTCAGATGATGTTATGGCTAAAGAGCAACCGGATGCCATTATGTTGTATGGAGACACTAATTCTTGCCTCTCAGTTATTTCGGCTAAACGTCGAAAAATTCCAGTATTTCATATGGAAGCTGGTAATCGCTGTTTTGATCAGCGCGTGCCAGAAGAGCTTAATCGTAAAGTATTAGATCATTTGAGTGATATTAATCTGGTTTTAACTGAGCATGCACGTCGCTACTTAATTGCTGAGGGCATTGCGCCGGAAACTATTATTAAGACGGGTTCTCACATGCGTGAGGTACTTGATTATTACATGCCTAAAATCCTGAAATCTGACGTGTTGCAACGTATGGGTTTGTTGGCCAATCAATTTTTTATTGTCAGTGCTCACCGCGAAGAAAATATCGATAGCCCTGAAAATATGACGAACATGGTTGAAACACTTAATGCCTTAGCGGAAACATATAATTATCCGGTTATTGTTTCAACCCATCCCCGCACTAAAAAGCGTTTAGATGCCATGGAGCTAGGTAATCTCAACCCACTTATTCAATTTTTAAAACCTTTTGGTTTCTGTGATTACATCAAGCTACAAATGGAAGCATTCTGTGTGGTTTCAGACAGTGGAACAATTTCAGAGGAGGGATCCTTGCTTAATTTGCCAGCCATTACAATTCGTAACGCACATGAACGTCCTGAAGGAATGGATGTGGGCACGTTAATTATGAGCGGTTTAAAGAAAGATAGAGTGTTGGATGCGGTGCGTGTAATTATTGCTCAGCATGACAGAACTAAACGGGTGATGGATAGAGTTGAAGACTATGAAGGTGGCCCAGTTTCAAAAAAAATATTGCGCGTAGTGATGAGCTATGTGGGTTATGTAAATCGAACAGTATGGTCTAAATGATTTCTTTTAAATGAAAATATTAGTTGTAACTCAATATTTCTGGCCTGAGAATTTTAAAATAAATGATATGGTCGTTGATTTATCAGGGCGCGGTCATGATGTATCAGTGCTGACTGGGATGCCCAACTATCCAGAAGGGAAAATTTACGAGAGCTTCCTAGAAGATCCTGCAGAGTTTAAGGCGATTGCAAATGCAAAGATAATTCGAGTGCCAATTGTGCCTAGAGGCGTTAATTCAATTCAACTCGTACTTAATTATTTGTCGTTTGCATTGGCTGCGACGTTGTTTGGGTCTTATAAACTACGTCACCAAGACTTCGATGTTGTTTTTGTTTTTGAGCCATCCCCAGTAACTGTTGGTATTCCAGCGTGTTTTCTAGGATGGGTTAAGAATGCACCGGTGATTTTTTGGGTGCAAGATTTGTGGCCAGAGAGCCTTCAGGCTATCGGCATTGTGCGATCAAAGGTAATCCTTGGAATAATTGCAGGACTTGTTCGGTATATTTACAAACGATGCGATTTGATTCTTGCGCAGTCTAGAAGCTTTATCCCTCATATTAAAAAGTATGCAAATGATTTTACTCAGGTGATTTACTTTCCAAATTGGGCGGAGAATATTTCTGATTTAAGTAATGTAGTTTATGCTGAAGAAATTCCAATAGAAAATGGGAGTTTCGACATAATGTTTGCTGGAAATATTGGCGAGGCCCAGGACTTTCCTGCTATTTTGGCTGCTGCGGAGCTTATAAAAAACCATAAACGTATCCGTTGGTTGATTGTTGGTGATGGGCGAATGGCTGACTGGCTCAAAAATGAGATAAAGAAGCGTAAGTTACAGAATTGTGTTTTGATGGTGGGCCGTCATCCACCAGAGAGAATGCCTTCCTTTTTTAAACATGCAAATGTTTTGCTGGTAAGCTTAAAAGATGAACCAATTTTTTCTTTGACCATTCCAAGCAAGCTCCAATCTTATCTGGCTGTAGGAAAACCCATATTAGCGATGCTTAATGGTGAAGGTGCTAGAGTTCTAAGTGAATCCGGATCTGGCATTGCTTGCCCTGCTGGTGATGCTCAGACGCTAGCAGATTCAGTTCTAAAGTTGTCAGCCATGGGCGTTGAAGAGCTTGAAGAGATGGGCAGGAAGGGCTTTGAATATAGTAATCAAGAGTTTAATCGAAATATATTAATTACCAAGCTTGAGCAGCTGCTTCTGACAACTAAAATGGATAAATTTGATAGAAGAACAAAAAGTGCTTAAGTTATGTATTTAATTACTGGAGCAACAGGTTTTGTTGGAGGTGCCGTAATGAAGCGCCTATTTTCTGATAAGTCCTTAGCTGTTGCTGCGGTGAGATTAAAACCCATTGAATGGTTGTCTCATTATCCCGTGGTAGAAGTTGGGGATTTAGAAGCTAATACTGATTGGTCGGTAGCATTAATTGGAGTTAGTTCGGTTGTTCACACTGCCGCCCGCGTGCATGTAATGAAAGATCAGTCTATTAATCCTTTAGCTGAATTTCGGCGTGTGAATGTTGCTGGCACTTTAAATTTGGCTCAACAGGCCGCTGCAGCAGGTGTGAAGCGATTTGTTTTTATTAGTTCGATTAAAGTCAATGGCGAACAAACTCAAAAAGGGCGACCATTTACTGAAAAAGATGTGGCTTATCCTTTGGATTTATATGGCATTTCTAAATACGAAGCTGAAGAGGGTTTATTTCGTGTCGCCAAAGAAACTGGTATGGAGGTTGTTATTATCCGGCCTGTCCTAGTCTATGGTCCTGACGTAAAAGGGAATTTTTTGTCTATGATGCATTGGTTGCATAAAGGCATTCCGCTACCTTTAGGCGCAATCAACAATGCCCGCAGTCTAGTCGCGCTAGATAATTTGGTTGATCTCATTATTACTTGCTTGCATCACCCTGCGGCGGCAAATCAAACCTTCCTCGTTAGTGATGGGGAAGATATTTCGACTACTCAATTGTTACAATATGCTGCATCTGCGATGGGGGTTAGCTCTAGGTTAATGCCAGTGCCAGCATTAATTATTCAAGTTGCTGCTAAGTTGCTGGGTAAAGGTGAAGTTGCTCAGCGACTGTGCGGTAATCTACAGGTGGATATTAGTAAGGCTCGTCAGTTGTTAGGTTGGGTTCCGCCTATTTCCGTTAAAGAGGGTTTGCGGAGGGCGGTTGAGGGTTATGTGCAACCAGGTGCGGTATTAAAATAAATGAATATTTTTAGGGCATAAAATGTATGAGCAATATACTTGAGTTGGTTGGCCGCGATCGGCCACTTTTTGTATCTGACATCTCGAAGCATGAAGAAGTGCTCTCTGCAATTGTGTCATCAAGTCGATTTTTAGTTATTGGTGGCGCGGGGTCAATTGGGCAAGCGGTAACAAGAGAAATTTTTAAGCGTGAGCCCAAGGCGCTACATGTGGTAGATATCAGTGAAAATAATGTAGTGGAACTGGTTCGTGATATACGCAGCACGCTGGGCTATATTAAAGGCGATTTTCGTACTTTTGCAATCGATTGTGGTAAGCCTGAGTTTGGTGCATTAATGCAATGGAGTGGTGGTTATGATTATGTACTAAATTTGTCTGCACTAAAGCACGTGCGTAGTGAGAAAGACCCGTTTACCCTAATGCGTTTGATCGAGGTGAATATACTGAACACTATCAGCACCCTTGCATTAGCTAAAGCTGCTGGTGCAGTTAAGTATTTTTGTGTGTCCACCGACAAGGCTGCCAACCCAGTTAATATGATGGGGGCAAGTAAACGTATTATGGAAATGTTCTTGATGCGTGCCAGTCTTGAGATGCCAATCTCTACGGCACGATTTGCCAATGTGGCTTTTTCTGACGGCTCATTATTACATGGTTTTAATCAACGTTTTTCCAAGCGTCAGCCTATATCAGCACCCAATGATGTTAGGCGTTATTTTGTCACACCCCAAGAGTCAGGTGAGCTTTGTCTAATGTCTTGTTTACTGGGTGAAAATCGAGATATCTTCTTTCCTAAACTAAGTGAACATCTGCATTTAACTACATTCTCTGACATTGCAGTACGTTATTTGGCTGAATTGGGATACGAAGCTTATGAATGCGCAACTGAAGATGAAGCCAGAGATCGTGCGCCAGAGTTAATTGCTAAAAAACAGTGGCCTTGTTACTTTTTTTCTAGTGACACCACTGGCGAGAAGGATTTTGAAGAGTTTTTCACTGCCAATGAGGTGCTTGATATGGATCGTTTTGATAGCGTTGGCGTGATAAAAAATGCACCTATTTTTGATGATAAAAAGCTGCAGCATTTTATCAACACCATTGAAGCTATGCGTCATCAACCTACGTGGGATAAGCCAGAGATTGTGGCATTATTCAACGCAATGATTCCTGATTTTGCACACATGGAAACTGGTAAATATCTTGATGGAAGAATGTAGGCATGCAACGTATATTTGATATTATTTTTACTTCATTGGCTTTATTAGTATTGTCGCCTTTAATGATTCCACTCGTCATTATTTTACGATTTTCTGGTGAAGGTGAAATCTTTTATAAGCAAAATAGAGTCGGGATAAATGGCGAATCTTTCGGCTTGCTAAAATTTGCCACGATGCTTAAAAATAGCCCAAACCTTGGTACCGGCAATATGACTGTAAAAAACGACCCACGGATATTGCCTCTGGGTAATTTTCTCCGAAAAACAAAAATTAATGAGTTGCCACAACTCCTTAATATTTTTCTGGGAGATATGAGTATTATCGGCCCTAGGCCTCTCACACAAGATCATTTTGACGGGTATATACAAACTGTTCAACAAGCTATTGCCTGCGTGCGGCCTGGTTTGTCAGGGATGGGGTCGATTGTATTTCGCGCTGAAGAGGAAATGCTACATCAGCATACTGATGCTAAACAGTTTTACAAAGAGTATATTTCTCCATACAAGGGTAGTCTTGAGGCTTGGTATGTTAAAAATAACAGCTTATGGACTTACTTTACATTAATTGCTTTAACGGTTTGGGTGGTTATTTTTTCTAAGTCGAAAGCTGTCTGGAAAATATTCCCATCATTGCCTAAACCCCCTGTAGCTTTAGAAAAATACTTTTTATAAGATTTTTTCAATTCGTGGATATAGCAAATTTCTCACCAGAGTTTTTAGATACTCTGACGCAATCAGCTCAGCAATCAAGCCGCCAACGCCAGCATAAAAATATACACCAGCATTATAATGAACCATGTCAGCGTTTATTTAATGCAATCGGTATTGATAGTTATATTAGGCCTCACCGTCACTCGATAGAACCTAAGGATGAATGTTTAATCGCTGTGCGAGGGTGCATGGCTTTGTTGGTATTTGATGATATTGGACAAGTGCAGCAGATTATTAGATTCGGCGCTCAAACTGATGAGTCGCAACAAGTAATTGGCGTTGGCGTTAATTTGCCTGCAGGTGCTTGGCATACGGTCATTGCAGAAGTGCCAGGCTCTATATTGTTTGAAGTAAAGTCAGGGCCGTTTAATCCAGAGAAAGCTAAAGAATATGCTGCATGGGCGCCAGAAGAAGATGCACCAGAGGCTGCTGAATATTTAATGGAATTAAAGCGTAGAGTGTCTGTTGCTGTTTAATGCAACTGTCCATAATGAAATCTATAGACCTTAATTAAAAGCATTATGAAAAACGAAGGATACGATTAGCATGAAAGGTATTATTTTAGCTGGAGGTTCTGGCACACGCTTATACCCAGTCACCCAAGTGGTTTCTAAACAGCTACTGCCTGTGTACGACAAGCCAATGATTTACTACCCGCTCACAACGTTGATGCTAGCAGGCATACGTGAAGTGTTGATCATTTCTACGCCAGAAGATACGCCACGTTTCAAGCAGTTGTTAGGCGATGGTAGTCTGTGGGGCATGGATATTCAATATGCCGTGCAACCTTCACCCGATGGTCTTGCGCAAGCCTTTATTATCGGTGAAGATTTTATTGGTAATGATAGTTGCGCCTTGGTGTTGGGTGACAATATTTTCTACGGTCATGAGCTTGCCCATAAAACACAACTCGCTGCAAAAATGACAAAAGGCGCCACGGTATTTGCTTACCCTGTTAGCGATCCAGAGCGTTACGGTGTTGTGGAGTTTAACCCACAAGGCCAAGCTATAAGCCTAGAAGAAAAACCCCAAGCACCTAAATCAAGATATGCCGTTACAGGGCTATATTTCTATGATAATCAAGTAATCGAAATTGCTAAGAACCTCAAGCCATCACCGCGAGGTGAGTTGGAAATTACCGATGTGAACCGTGAGTATTTAAAACGGGGTGAATTGAAGGTAGAAGTAATGGGGCGTGGTATTGCTTGGCTAGATACGGGTACACATGAGTCACTACTAGAAGCTTCGTCCTTTATTCAAACCATAGAGAAGCGCCAGGGCTTAAAGATTGCTTGTCCTGAAGAGATTGCCTACCGTATGCAATTCATTGATGCTACAGCCTTAGATAAGCTGGCGGACAAATACATTAAAAATAATTATGGGCAATATCTCAAGCAACTTTTGAATGAGCAGGTGTTTTAATGCAAGCAGTGCAAATGGCTATTCCAGAGGTGCTGATACTGGAACCTAAAGTATTTGGTGACGAAAGGGGCTTTTTCTTTGAAAGCTTTAACCAACAAACATTCCAAAACCTCACGGGTATCAAAGCCCACTTTGTGCAAGATAATCACTCTAAATCTGCTGCTAACGTATTGCGTGGTTTGCATTATCAGATAGAGCAAGCGCAAGGCAAGTTAGTGCGTGTCACTGCAGGTGAAGTATTTGATGTGGCGGTGGATATTCGTCGCCAATCGGCTACTTTTGGTCAATGGGTTGGGGTGCACTTATCGGCCGAGAATAAACGCCAATTATGGGTGCCACCAGGCTTTGCCCATGGATTTGTTGTATTAAAAGACAACACTGAGTTTCTATATAAAACTACGGACTATTACGCGCCGCAACACGAGCGTTGCATTCGTTGGGATGATCCAACTATAAACGTTGAATGGCCGATAACACAGGCGCCGATATTGTCAGGTAAAGATCAGTTAGGTGTGGCTTTGTCGCAGGCGGAGGTTTTTGAAGATTAAATTGCGTATTTAATAAACTTAAGTGTATTAAAAAGGTAATGCCGTATGCTCCATATAGCGCATTACCGTATCCGGTTTAGTCCATCGTCCACGTGCCATAATAATCGGCAGGCTAGCACCAGAGAGCAATAGATCTTGCGCTGCCCCTACGCGCATTGAGTGACCGCTGATGTGCTGGGCTAATTTTTCATCTAGGCCGGCGGTACGCACTAGACGCTTGTAGATTCTACCAATTTGGCCCACGCCTAATCCCTTGGTAATCTTAATTCCCCGATTGACCCCTCTAAAAAGCAAACCCGAATCTACTCCGGATGCGCTTATCCATTCTTGAATTGCATGCCAAGTCGCTAATCGAATATATAACCATCGGCCATGCGCATCTTGATCCGTTTTACTTCGCCGTAGCAGGATGCTGACGCTTGGGGTCTCACAGTCCTCAGCTTGCGTGATTTTTATATCCTCAAAACGCAATGTTACAATCTCGCTTCTACGGCATAGTGAGTCATAGGCCACCTGTAATAATGCTCGGTCACGTATGCCGCGCAGATTAGCCTCTGTGGCTTTAAGCATTTTATTAAGAAGATCTTTATTGATGGCTTGTGCTTGATGGTGGTGTCTGCCTATCTGCCGGTGCATGCGTCTGATTGCTAAATTAACATCCGGGTCCTTGGTGGGGTCTGCACAGTAGTTGAGTCTATGCACACTAGAGATCGACACCACAATACGCCGAATAAAAGCTGAGCTGTATTGCGCTGATAACTGCACGATATAGCTAGCAATGCTGATAGGCAGGGCAGGTAAGGCTGATTCACCTCTTGACTCGCAAAAATCAATAAATTTAGCAAAGTCGGCTTTATATGCTCGTATGGTTGTAGGCGCATAAGCACCAGCGATTTTTTCGATAGTTTTATGTAATAAAACTTTTGCATCATTGCTGATTAGGATATTATCATTCATTATGTTTCAGCCCATTAAGTGATACCATATGTATCATTATAGAGATATTTAGCATTGATTACAAGCGAACAAATAAGAGCGGCAAGAGCAATCCTAAAAATGACGGTGGCAGAGCTTTCTGTTGCATCAAAAGTAGGTGTTGCCACCATTAAGCGTATTGAAGCTGTTAATGGAATTCCTCCTGCCCATGGAAAGACAATTGATCAAATTACCCAGGCCATGAATTTAGCTGGCATTGAGTTTGTAGGAACGCCGCATGACCGCCCAGGCGTTCGTCTTAACAAGTGATATGACCCGTGATTAACTCTAAGCGTACCGGTGGGCCTAAGACTGCAGCAGGCAAGATGGCCAGTGCCCACAATGCCATCAAGACCGGTGCTTACTCTTCCTTAATCATATTGCCAGGCGAGAGTGAGGAAGATTTTCGGGAGCTAGAGGAGCAGTTTGTCCGGGACTTTAGCCCTGAGGATGTCGTTGCTTCTACCATGGTGCATACCCTAACGGTGCTGACTTGGAAGAAGTTGCGTGCACAAAAGATTGAGCACGCGGGCTTGGTTCGTGCGCTCACGGCTAAATTCGATTCTTCGGATTATTATAAGATGAGTTTTCCTGCTGCAATTAGTGAAGCGGTTTTTGGACTGACTTTGGTGGACTCCATGAGTCAAGTTGAGGAAGGTGAGTGGAAGCTAGCATTTGGCCTCTGCAACCAGTATATTGAGACCATCCCTACCGCACAGGAATTGAAGGCTTTAAAGCAATCATCACCTTTACTCTTCGACTACTTAGAGGCCGAAGCTGTCAGAAATAATAGGCAAGACTCCGCCCTGTGGCCAACCATGAGCATTAAGACATCGGATGGTAAGGTGCACCCATTCATTAAGTTTTACTGTGAAGATTTCTTAAACGAATATAAAGATGTCGTCAGCGTCATTGAGCACATCGTGCGACTTCGTCAGATTATTAAAGAAATCAAAGAGGCGCGCCTCCTAAAGTTTATGCAACAAAACAGTATCCAGCGCGTGCATGATGATTTAGATCGTGCCTTCTACCGGACCTTGTCCGAACTGCGTAAGCACCAGCATTGGCGCCAAGAGCGTAACACCGTCGACGTCTCGTCTGAAGACTAAGCAAGTCACTTTAAACAACCGCCCATCACCGATGGGTATTTTTTTGCCCTAAATTTATAAAAAGTAATTTTTGCAAAACGGACTAATTCTCATCTAGACTGGGGGTAGGGCAGACTTAGGCCCGCTATTACCCCTTGTTAGTTGCTTTAATTGTTCAATTAAACGGTTGACTTTTTAGGCGATTAAATTAATATAAGTGATATATTACTTTTTTATGTTTAATTATGGTCGACACGCCTACACAACGCTTATACCAAGCCCAAGAGCAGTTTCTCTTAAGGATGAGCAATATCCAGCCATTGGGCTTTGAGCTCATCCTCTGCGGGGGCACCGCACTGGCGCGCGTATATTTGCACCACCGGGTTTCTTACGATTTAGATTTCTTTGTCGACGGCCAATTTAACCCAGAGCGATTGGCGGTGCAGTTGGGGCAGCTAGGGATTAATCTAGAGGATATTCAGTTCGAGGTGGGTGGACGTTTTGTTCATCAGTTGGTTGGGTACACCCAGATAGCGGAGGTTAGATTGAAGGTATCCTTTATTGAGGACGGTTATGCGGGTATGTTCCCAAGTCGTGTGATGCCCATCGGACAGGCTAAATTTATGATTGAGTCGGTAGAAGGCTTGTACCATCGTAAGCTTCGAACCGTGTCAGGCTCAGGCAATGCAAGTACACCCACCGATGGCCGGCAGGCGGCGCGCGATTTGTTTGATTTGTGGATGCTTGATCGGATGATCCAACCGATGCCGGCTTTTGTGAAGGCAATCAATCAGCAGGGGGCAAACTTCCCACAGAAAGCCTTTTTGGCAGGGTTGGCCTCTATGCCATGGATCGCTATGATGGATGAGTTTGAACAAATGGATATTGATCAGACGAATCAATACATAGCGGATATCAAGCCGGTCGATAGGATGTCGATCGTCAGAAATCGGATGCAAGAAGTGTTTAAGGAAATGGTTCATTATGGCTAGGGTGTCAGCGCGCGAAATATTGTGGAATAAACTTTCTAGAACCTGTTTCCACGATAGAGTGATGCCTTACGCTTATTGGGTTGCTGCGATCACCGACAGCACCCACCATGAGCACCTTAAGGTATTAAATCAGTCGGTCTCCATTATTGCTGGGGCAGACTTCGTCCGATTACTGGGTGATCGCCAGTTTGCACAGGCGTGGCAAAGCATGCGTCAGGATGTGGATAGCGAGCACACCTCAAGTAGGCAAGGGAAAGTTATCTTGGATGGCTTGTGGTCGATGATGATGACAGGCTTTGCCTTTAGTGGGCATGCCTGTGCTATTGAGAAACCAATGAGCAAACAATTAAAGGCAACGTATGTGGATATCTGCAGCCGTTCATCGAAGAATATCTATCAGGTAGCACGTGATATGAATCGTCCCTATAGCCGAGTGTACGCGGATGTGAAGCGCCTTCAAGCAATTGGGTT
>CAILFU010000003.1 GCA_903833595.1 uncultured Pseudomonadota bacterium | reverse complement strand
GAAATCAAGCAAATGCCAAAATTGTTTGGGAAGTAGATGAAAGCACAAAATTAAAACTCAGCGCCAATTCTTATCACCAAACTGCTGAAGATCCTCTTGGAGTAACACTCGCTCAGCTTGCTTATAATCCAAGAATGGCTGGCGGTGGAAGCTCTACTGGCGCCTCACCCAAGTCAGAACTCTACAACACGAATAAAACCATCAATTACAATCAAGCAGGTCTAGTACTAGACAAAGAAATTAATGAAAATAACACTTTCAAAGTAATTTCTTACTACGGCATGCGAAAAGTATTACAAATACAAGCATTCCAATCACTTGGGGTTGTTGATTTGGACAGAGAGTTTGGTGGCATCAATTTACGCTATAACCACATAGCAACAATTGCTGGCCAAGCATTAAAAATTACCGGTGGGCTAGATTACGACAAATCTAGCGAAATTCGTAAAGCATTTAATAACAATAACAATTCTTCGGATGTTCCGATGTCTTCAGCTGTACAACGTAGTGAAAATGACTCCGTTTACAATCTAGATCCTTATATGCAAGCCACCTTGCAACTAGGTAGCGACTGGGAAGCCACAGGGGGATTACGTCACAATAATGTCAACTTTAATATTAAGGATAACTTGATACCATCAGGTTCAACCTCAAATACAGGCAGTGTTTCTTACTCAAAAACCACGCCATCAGTGGGTGCCATTTTTCATGCTACACCAACTATTAATTTGTACGCCAATGCTGGGAAAGGTTTTGAAACGCCAACTTTTGCTGAAATCGCTTACAGCCTCAAGTCTGACGGTACAGTGAACACCGGCAAATCCACACTTACTCTAAAGCCGGCTGAAAGTACAACCTATGAAATTGGTGCAAAAGCCTTTATTGCTGATAACTCCCGCTTAAATGTTGCAGTTTTCACTACGCAAGTCACTAATGAAATTGCTGCTGCTAATAACTCAGGTGGTAAGGTTGCGTACCAAAACATTCCAGAAACTGAACGTAATGGTCTTGAACTTTCTTTTGACACCCAATGGACTAATAACTTAAAAACTTATCTCGCATATACATACCTTGATGCTAAAGTGTCAAAAAGCTACACAAAAAGAAAAGATAACGGCGGAGCTGGCACTGACATAACAATCAACAGTGGCAACCAAATACCCGGCATATCTAAAAGTTCACTTTACGGAGAGATTCAGTGGGCCTATAAGCCAATTGGATTTAGCACTGCAGTTGAAGGCAATTGGCGTAGTAAATATTATGCAACTGACTTAAATGATGCTTCAGGTTTAGCAAAGTCATTCGTAGCCGCAAACATTCGTGCTGGTTTTAATCAAAAAGTTAATAATTGGGCCGTTTCAGAATTTGTCCGTGTAAATAACATTTTTGACCGTAATTATGTAGGTTCAGTAATTGTCAATGACTCTAATTCACGGTTCTTTGAACCTGCCCCAGATCGCAACTATTTGCTTGGTGTCAATGCTAGCTATCAATTCTAAAGTTAAGCTTATAAAAAACCCGCCGAGGCGGGTTTTTTATTACCTGAAATTGAACCGAAAGAAACTTCAATCATAGTGATTTACATGATAATTTAGTGTTTAATGCTAACGTTAAGAAACATCCTAACTAACTCGCCATAATGATTGAGAATTGCATGAAAATTATCGTTGATTTAAAAATTCTAGATGATCGCCTACACCAACAAATGCCCGCTTATGCCACTACCGGCTCAGCCGGGCTAGATTTACGTGCGTGCATTGATACACCTATCACCCTGCAACCAGGTGAGACCACGCTCATTCCTACCG
>CAILFU010000002.1 GCA_903833595.1 uncultured Pseudomonadota bacterium | reverse complement strand
TTTGCTCGGCGTTTTGCTGGTGGGAAATGAATACTTAGAAGATAAATATCGGCAATTGACCATTAGCTGGGCGCTGTTTGGGTTCTGTGCAATGTTATTGTTTAATTTTGCTTTGCCATTTCTACTGGGTAGCATTCATGCTATTTGGTTTTACTTAAGTACCTTGTTAGGGGCAGGGTTTGCCTATTGGCTTTATCAAAAAACGCCTCATCATTCAGGTAGCATTAAGCCTGTAGGACTTATTGCTATTGCTTTAATGCTGGCTTATACCTTTGATATGATACCGCCAGTGCCCTTAGTTAAGCGCGACATGGCAGTAGGCTATGCTATTACAAAGGTAGCAGGGGATTATCAACTAAGTCAGCAGTCGTCAGATTGGTGGGTTTTCTGGCGAAAAACCAGTAATGATTTAAAGACTACGCCAGGGCAACGTGTTTATTGTTTTTCATCGGTATTTGCCCCCAATGGCTTAAATACTAGGCTTTATCATCTTTGGCAGCGTTACGATACAAAAAGTGGCTGGCAAACCCAATCGCGTATTGGTTACACCTTGTCGGGTGGACGGCAAAATGGTTTTAGAGGATATACCTTTAAGCAGGGCTTGCAGTCGGGTGATTGGCGTGTTGCGGTAGAAACTGAGAATAATAAAACGGTGGCAATTCAAGAGTTTAGTGTTGAGATAGTGCAGGCTAATTCACCGCCAGTCACACAGCTATATTAATAATTTTCGTTAGAAAAGCTTGAGATTGCTTAGGCTATTTGGCTACTTAATGTGTAATGTGCAGTTTCATCTAGCGCTAATGCTTGGGTTAATAGTGGCAACGATTCATTTAAAATGCTCGGCAATGTCCAAGGCGGGTTGATAATAAATAAACCGCTACCATGCATGCCAAAACCTTCGGCAGAGGGTTCATGAATAGTCATCGTGACATGTAGCCAGCTTACTGAATTTAAATCCAACAAATCATCAATCATTTCGCTTGGCTCTGGGCGCTGCAGTAAAGGATACCAAACCATATAGGTGCCAGTAGTAAAGCGTGTCAGACAGTCTTTAATCATACTCACCACACGTTGGTAATCTTGCTTGTCTTCATAAGGCGGATCTATCAACACCGCGGCGCGGCGAGTGGGTGGTGGTAGGCAGGCCTTAATCCCAGTGAAGCCATCTTGTTGTTCAATCTTGACTTGCTTGGCTTGACCTTTGAAATTTTCAATCAGTAGCTTGCAATCACTAGGGTGTAATTCAAACAAGCGCATTTTATCGTCGGCTCGTAAAAAATCTTGCGCCACCATGGGTGAGCCAGGGTAAAACGCTAGCTCGTTGTGATTAAATCGTTTTATTTGAGCGACAAAATCTGTCAGTGAATTAGGTAGATGCGTCGCTGCCATAAGTTTGGCAATGCCTTGCTCAAATTCTGCATTCTGCGTGGCATAGCCTTTGGTTAAACCATATAAGCCTGCGCCTGCATGCGTGTCAATATACCAAAAAGGTTTATCCTTTTGCTTCATGTGGGCTAGCACTAGGCCTAATACGTAATGTTTAAGCACGTCAGCATGGTTGCCTGCATGAAAGGCGTGGCGGTAACTAAGCATAAGAGATTTCCATAAGATGTCAGCATTATAACTTTTTGATCAATTCAACCATTAAATTTTTCGGTATAAAAATGTTCAATGAAATGACTTTTCGGTTAGCATTTCATCTATGACAAACTTACCTACATCCTTACATGACGACGATCATGATGACCATGACCATTATCTTGTGCCATTCCTACTTATTTTCACCTTTGCGATTATTGAAGCGATTGGTAGTTGGTATACCGGCTCTTTAGCGCTATTAAGTGATGCAGGCCATATGTTTACAGATGTCGCAGCATTAGGCTTAGCTTGGTTAGCCGCTATTCTTGCCAAAAACCCTCATGTGGCACGGCATAAATCTGGTATCAGTTATGCAGAGTTAGCCGTGTCAATTATTAACGCCCTGACGATGTTGGCAGTGATTGTGTATGTGTTGCTGGAAGCCATTCACAGGTTTAAACATCCGCAGCCAGTACAAGGCCTGGGACTTATTATTATTGCAACATTAGGCTTAATCGTGAATTTAATCGTGGCTAAGCAGTTACATCATCAAACACTGCATCATGGTGAAAGTTTAAATAATAAGGCGGCATTTTTACACGTCATGGGTGATTTGTTAGGTTCGGTGACCGCAGTTGCAGCAGGGCTAGTGATTTATTTGACTGGCTGGATGCCGATAGACCCGATTTTATCTTTGTTTATTTCAGTATTGCTATTGGTGTTTACCTTAAATCTGATGGGTGATATTGGAAAAACCCTACGAACGAGTCGGCGTATATGAGCATAGTCATTAAGCAGCACAATACGTTAATACAGGAATCAGTGGCGCACTTTTCAAGTTGTGAAAAGTATCGCTATTGGTTGCGTAGGGATTGGGATCTTAGTCTGAATGCCATTAGTTTTTTAATGCTCAATCCTAGCACCGCTGATGAAGTTGATAATGATCCCACCATAGAGCGTTGCCAGCGAAGAGCTATCGCCATGGGTTATGGCAGTATGATTATTGTTAATTTATTTCCATTTCGCATGACAGATTCAAGTTTACTCAATACCGTAGTGGATTTATTAGGTGATGTGAGTCAAGCTGATGATAGCATTGTGCGTGCAGTTCAATTGTCTGACATGACGGTATGCGGCTGGGGCAAGCATCCGCTGGCGGCGCCTAGAGCTCAAGCGATAATGAGCATGCTAACGCGTGCTAATCTGCAACATAAAGTAAAGTGCTTGCAATTAAATGCGGATGGCAGTCCTCAACATCCGCTGTATATTGCTTATGCTAAGCAACCGGTACCATTTGTAATTCATTAATCCTTAAGGAGCATGATCATGCCATACGTCAATATTAAGCTTGCTGGTGAAGTCACTCATGAACAAAAAGCACAAATTGCTAAAGAGATTACTGAAACCTTAGAGCGGGTTGCCCATAAGCCTAAATCTTATACTTACATTACCTTTGAGGAAGTGGCTTATGAAGATTGGGCCATTGGCGGAAAGTTATTGTCTGATTAAGCTATTTTCGGT
>CAILFU010000001.1 GCA_903833595.1 uncultured Pseudomonadota bacterium | reverse complement strand
AGATTGAGCCTACAAATACAATTGCGCAGTCCGCCAGTATCAGTCCATCAGGCAATGCTGATCCTGTAACGGTTGAAAGCCATATTAAAAATATGCTAGCACGGCAACCAGATGCAGCAAATCTCCATGCATCATTGGGCAATCTATATGCAGAGCAAAACCAATGGCCTTCCGCTCAAGAGGCTTATTTTAATGCTAGCAGACTCGCACCTAATAATGCGGATTACGCATTTAATCTAGCTATTAGTTTAGACCAAATGGGCAAAGCTAAACTCGCATTGAAGCAATATGAGCGAGCATTAGAATTAGTCAATCAGTCTGGTAGCGCTAGCCCAAATAAGGCGACATTAGAAGCAAGAATTCACGAACTTCAATAAACTTAAAATAATTTAAAAAATGAAATTAATAAAATCCATGACAGCAACCACAGCAGGTTTAAGCAATGGCTGAACAGCGTCGTAGACCTCGTCTAGGCGAGTTAATGGTTCAACAAGGGCTGATTAGCCAAGATCAGCTGCGCATTGCACTTACCGAACAAGAACATAGTGAGTTGCCATTAGGCCGTCAGTTGGTGCTGTTAGGGTTCGTCACAGAGACCATGGTCCGGGATGTTGTGGCGGATACCATTGGTTATGAGAGCGTTGATTTGTCTAACATCGTGGCTGATGAAGAAGCATTGCAATTAGTACCAGAAGATTTTTCACGACGTTATCAATTATTGCCTATCGCTTATGAAGAGGCGGCAAAAATATTAGTAGTCGCCATGGCCGATATGTTTAATGTGGTGGTCTTAGATCAGCTTCGAGCTATGCTGGGTGGGCGAATTCAAATTAAGCCCTTACTTGCAACTGAGGCGCAGCTAGAAGAATATATTGATCATTTTTACGGCTATGAGCTATCTGTTGATGGTATTTTGCGTGAAATTGAAACAGGTGAAATTGATTACGGTAGTTTAAGTGCAGGCCGCGATGAGTATACGCATCCTGTAGTACGTTTAGTAGGCGCCTTGTTAATGGACGCGGTAAAACGTGGCGCATCAGATATTCACTTTGAACCTGAATATGCCTTTTTAAGAATCCGCTATAGGATAGATGGGGTATTACAACAAGTCCGTAGCCTACATAAAAGTTATTGGGGCGGGGTGGCGGTGCGCCTTAAGGTGTTGAGCGGACTGGATATTGCTGAAACACGTTCTCCTCAAGATGGTCGTTTAGGCATGCATTTATGTGGCCGCCCAATCGATTTTCGGGTGTCTAGTCACCCAACAATTAATGGTGAAAATATTGTATTGCGTGTCTTAGACCGTGAAAAATCCATTATTCCAATGGAGCGTATGGGCTTGCGCACAGAAACTTTGGATGAATTGAAGCTTATGATGACCCGACCCGAGGGAATCGTGATTGTTACAGGTCCGACGGGTAGTGGTAAAACCACCACGCTGTATTCTTTGTTGTCATTCCGGAATACAGAAGCTGTCAACATTATGACCTTAGAAGATCCCGTTGAGTATCCGGTATCTCTGATGCGCCAAACCTCAGTTGCGGAAGTCAATAAAGTAGATTTTGCTAATGGGATTCGTTCAATAATGCGGCAAGATCCGGACATTATTTTGGTGGGTGAAGTACGTGATGAAGATACCGCTACTATGGCGTTTCGTGCTGCCATGACGGGACATCAGGTTTTCACAACTTTACATACTAATTCAGCACTCGGTGTTTTTCCAAGATTGTCGGATATTGGTGTTTTGCCAGACATTATGGCGGGCAATATTATTGGGGTAGTGGCGCAACGTTTAGTGCGAGTATTGTGTCCACATTGCAAAGAACCTCATGTGCTAGATGAGTTAGAGCGAAAAATGTTGCGACTAAAACCGACTGACGAGCCGAAAATATTTAAACCTCAAGGTTGCAAGCGGTGCAATCAAAATGGCTACCGTGGACGTATGGCAATCATTGAATTATTGCGCATTGATAGCGACATGGATTCGTTGATTTCACGTCGCGCACATTTGGATGAACTGCAAAGGATGGCAATCGATAAAGGCTTTGTAACGTTGGCAGAAGATGGCGTACGGCGTGTTTTAGAAGGCCACACGAGTTTAGCTGAAGTCATGCGTGTGATTGATTTAACTAGCCGCTTATATAGTTAGTTTTAATATGCCTTCATTTAACTATAAAGCGATTGATCAGTTAGGTCGCCCAGCAATTGGTCAGATAGATGCGCTCAATGATGTAGATTTGGAAATGCGCTTAGCGCGAATGGGCTTGGATTTAATCACTTTTCGCGCTGTAGCAAAATCTACCAGTTTGCTGAATCGGAGCAAAGTCGGTAATAAAGACTTGGTTATGTTTTGTTTTCAGATGCACCAGTTAAGTAGTGCGGGCGTACCACTATTGGAATGTTTAAATGATTTGCGGGAAAGTAATGATAATCCTTTTTTTCAAAAAGTACTTGGCGCTATCAGTGCTGAGGTAGAGGGCGGGAAAGTTCTCTCGCAAGCGCTAGCAGAACACCCGGATGTTTTTAATGAGGTATTTATTAGTTTAGTGCATGCTGGCGAGCAAACGGGTCAATTGCCTTTAGTCTTTGATAATTTATTTGAAACTATTCGATGGCAAGATGAGTTGATGTCGCAAACCAAGAAATTGTTAGCCTATCCGGCATTTGTGGCTGTGGTGGTGTTTGGTGCGGTAGCGTTTTTAATGAGTTATTTAGTCCCCCAAATGGCCTCATTTTTGCGAAATATGGGACAAGAATTACCATTAAATACTAAGTTTCTCATTGCGTTGTCTAATGCATTCGTGGGCTATTGGTGGTTATTCATTGGTGTGCCAATTTTAATGGCAATCGCACTTGCCGCCATTATTAAAGCTAACCCAGTAGCACGTTATCGGTTTGATAGGATTAAGCTTAATTTGCCAGTGACGGGTCCAATTATGCAGAAGATTATTATGGCGCGGTTCGCGCGTTATTTTGCTTTAATGTATCAAACGGGGATTCCAATTTTAGATGCCATTAAAATCTGTGAACGAATCGTCGGCAATCGCGTAGTCGCTGATGCGCTCAGTCGTGCGCATGCACAAATTAGTGCGGGTGATTCAATGTCTGAGAGTTTTCGTAATGCAGGATTGTTTCCCCATTTAGTGGTACGTATGATTAAAGTGGGTGAAAGTACGGGTGCTTTAGATAAATCGTTGCTGAATATTAGCTATTTTTATGATCGTGACGTGAATGAATCCATGCAAAAGTTGCTTAAACTGATAGAACCAGCACTCACCGTATTTTTAGGTCTGATATTAGGTTTTATTATGTACTCAGTACTCGGCCCTGTTTATGATTCATTTAGCAAACTGAAAATATAAGTGGCAATAATTGAATATCAATATGATTAAGAGTGCTTCAACTAAATTAGTCTTATGCGCCACAGCCGATCACTTGCTGGCGGGTCTTTGGCATGCTGGGAAATTACAAGGCAATCAATCATTTAACAATGACGAAAGTGGACACGCGGCTTTCGCTGAATTTTTGCAACAGCATATGGCAACGCCGTTGTATTTGATTGCAGATGCGGTTGAAGAAGATTACCGATTAGAAAAAGTCCCACATACTTCTGGCGCTGCTAAGCGTGAACTTATAAGCCGTAAACTGAATCAGTTTTATAGAGGATTAGATTACCGTACAGCCCATTTTGTTAATCGTGAACAAGATAAACGTAAAGATGATAGGTATTTATTTGTTGCTTTAAATAATGCTGATTTTTTGCAAGATTGGATGAAAGTTATTCAGGCGTTAAACGCACATTTGGCAGGTGTGTATTTATTACCGATGCTCAGTCAAGTTTTAGTAAAACAACTCAAGTTGATGTCGCCACATATTTTGTTATGCGAGAAACTGTCTTCAGGTTTACGTCAAACTTACTTGCATAATGGGCGTTTACGTATGAGCCGTTTGGTGCCTAATGTGCCAATGGTAGCAAGTCAGTTAGGCTTGGAAACTGAAAAAACTCGACTTTATTTGATTAGTCAGCATTTCATTAAACGTGAAACACCATTAAATTTGGTGTTGGTAAGTATAGATGGATCTACACAGCATATTAGTCAAGAAGTGGGTCAAGACCAGGCTATAGAATGCACTGATATTAATTTGAGTGAAATTGCAAAAAATCTTAGTCTGCCGGCAAATTTAATTGAACAAATGCCTGAATTGTTACACATGCAGTTATTGGCAAGTGGACATCTGGCGGATAACCTAGCACCTCAACATTTGACTAAAACATATGAATTTAGTCAATTAAAACGGGCTATAAATATAGGCACTTTGTTATTGGCTTTACTAGGTTTATTTGTTGCAGCTATCATATTTTATCAAGGCTTCAGTTATCAATCCGCACTGAAAGAAGCGGTACAAGAAACTTCACTGCAACAGCATCGATATGATGAGGTAGCTAAAAACTTTCCTGTGACAACGATAGGTTCGGAAGATTTAAAAGTAGCGGTAGAGCTTGATAAAACGATTTCAAGTTATCCAAAATCACCAAGACGAATGATGCAGATCGTCAGTGCCGCATTAGAAAAAGTGCCTGAAGTGCAGTTAGATAGATTACGCTGGGCGCTTACTAATGACATGAATATTAAAGATGCGGATAAGTTCATTACATTAGCCACTAATGATTTGCCGGCTAATTCTAATGCAGCATTACCCACCGATCCAACAAAACTAAATGAGCTAGGTTTTATTACAGGAGAAATAACGGGCTTTACAGGTGATTATCGAAGTGCATTAGATAGCACACATAAGCTAGTAGGTGAATTAAAAGCCAATCCTCAAGTGGCGCAGGTGGAAGTGTTGCAAGAGCCAGTAAATGTGAGTTCTTTTGTGAGTTTGCAAGGTAGCACTACAGACGAACAGGCGATACAAACTCAGCCTGCTTTATTTAAGCTTAAAATTATTCTTAAAGTGTCAGAAGAAAAACTAGTTGCAGGGGGTAAATAACCATGAAACTAGAGAGACAGGACTGGAAGAAATTACAAACTACACTGATTGTTTTATCGTTCGTGATGGCTGCAGTGTTGTTATTATTAGCTTGGGCGCAATATTATAGTAGCCAGCAAGAACAGGCCATGCAAGCGCAACAGAATTTACTTAATTCAGCTAAGCAACGCTACCAATCATCAGGAATGGAGAAAGAAACCATTACCGAATATTTGCCACGTTATCAGATGCTGATTAGTAAAGGTTTTGTAGGGGAAGAACGTCGACTTGAATGGGTAGATGAGTTGCGGAAACTGCACAAGAATTTTAAATTATTTAGTATTAAATATGGCATCGGCATGGAAGAGCCATATAAACCTGGCTTTGTCGCGAATACCGGTGGCTTTGTGTTGAATAGATCTATTATGACGCTAGATCTTGATATGTTGCATGAGGAAGACATACTGCAGCTAACAGAGCAGTTGAGTGCAGGTAATGAAAAAGTTTTTATGCTACGAGATTGTGAAATTAATAGGCTAAATGCAAGCGGTGCCATAAGTAAACAGTTAATAGCAAACTTACATGCAAAATGTGAGTTGGATTGGCTCACTTTGCGTGAACCAGCAACGATTCAAGCGGCAACGCCATAATGAACAGCACGTTAAAATTATATAAAATGCGCTTAAGCTTATTAGCAGGTCTGCTAATAAGTATATTGACTTTGCAAGTACAAGCGGAAGCCACAGGGCAATTTGGACGATTATTTACTAAACCCAGTGAGCGTACTAACCTTAATGTATTGAGGCAAAGCCAACAGTTGAAAGTGGTGACGCCACAAGATAAGCCTGATCCAGAAGATGGCGCAGAGGCAGAATCTGCAGCATTACCTAACCCTGTCACTTTGCAGGGCTATGTTAAACGAAGTGATGGTGCAAGTACGCTATGGATTAACAAGCAAGCCGTGCAAGAAGATAGCAGCGTGGATGATGTAAAAATTGGACGACTTAATCAGCAAGGATTTTCAAAAAAAGGTGCTAGTGTTGAAGGTGTGGATGTAAAAATCTCCGGCAACGGCAAGAAAATTCATCTTAAAGCCGGTCAAATGTACGAGCCTGAAACCAACCAAATTATAGAGTTACAAGTAGTAGAAAAAGCAAAAAGACTTAATTTGGAAGAGACGGGCGTGATTGATGGCAATGCGGTAGATGCAAATAAGGTTGGCAATAGGGCTGAATAATCATGGCCTATAAAATTGCTTCATTAAGTGCGAAATATTTGAGAGTCGGTCAGCAAGGGGCTGCGCTCATTTTAATGGTGTTTATCTTAAGTTTAGTTGTATTGGCCTATACAGTTAAAGCGCTCAATGGTAATGATTTACGTGCTAAAGAAGCCGCCAATACTTCTCAAGCGCTCGCTGAGGCAAAAGTTGCTTTGATTAGCTGGGCGGTCAATCATCCTAATGCGCCAGGTTTAATGCCTTATCCAGATAGAAATGCCGATGCTGGTGGTTACGATGGCTTAAGTGATTGCCCTGGTGGGGCTACATTATATTCTCACTTGATTGGAAGATTGCCTTGGAAGGGCGCAGATTACAATGATTGCAACATTCTACTCAATGGTTTAGGTAAAGAGTTTTTGGATGGCAGTAATGAACCTTTATGGTATGCCGTTTCTAAAAATCTAGTTCACATTTATTCTCCTATAACCCAAGATTTTATTAATCCAAGTATGATTGATAATCCACCGTATGGTGCTTGGATGTCTGTGTATGATAAAAATGGCCAGCTTGTGTCAAACAGGGTTGCCGCAATTATCTTTGCACCAGGGCCACCCATTAGCGACCAGGATAGATCTGGCGGGAAAGCTGATGCAACCAATTATTTAGATACGTTTGATTTACAAAGTGGGGGTGGAACAAAGTCGAACCGAACTTATTCATCTGCTAATGAAGATTTCTATATGGGTGAAGATAGTCGTGACGTTCGCTCTGACAATACGGTTTACCAGCAACCCTATTATTTTAATGATAAGCTGGTTTATATCACGATTGATGAGCTGATGGCTGAGGTTGAAAAACGTGCGGCGGGTGAGGCGAAGAGAGTGCTGCAAAATTACTATCAAAATAGTAGCGCAGGCATTAATACAAAATTTTTCCCCTATGCCGCCGCGCTTGGTTCTAGCTCAAATCCTAACCAATGTGTAGAGGGTAATCTGCAAGGCCTATTACCTACTAATACTGCATCAAATTACGATTGTTCATGCACGAGTTCACGTAGTTGTACCTGTAATTTTGCTGCAATAAGTGCTGTTTCATACACTAGAACTTCAAGCTCTTATGGCACGATTGGCGTTGCCGCGCCTACAGGCGCATGTACAGTCGGTGGTGCTAGTAATAGAACTTGTAGTTGTACAGGCCTTGGTAGTTGTAAAAGTAATTCGGGCGCAATTCGATTTACTTGTGATGCATGCGGCATCTGTACCGTGCTGAATAATCAAGCCGGAAGTTTTACATTTACCAGTACCGCAGGTTTTTCTGCTGCAACAGGTGGTTGCAGCAACAGTGGAGGTAATATTAGTTGTAGCGGAACAACGGCAGGTACTTTCACGCTTAACTCTTGTGCAGATCCTGCACTTTCTACATCAGTGAGTGGCTTGCCGGCATGGTTCACTAGCAATGGCTGGCATAATTATATTTATTATGCTGTTTCAAGTAACTGCACGTCATCAGCTACAAACTGCACGACCGCTACGCCACAATTAACTGTAGGGTCAAAAGCCGGTGTTCGGTCATTATTAATTGCTTCAGGCAAACCTATTATTGCTACGCCGTTCGCGTCTTCTAAAGGAAGCGCACAATTAACCAGACCATCATGTGATGTGAAAGATTATTTAGATAGCACGCAAAATACAAATGTTAATTTGGTGAATGGTAGTGGAGATTTAGTTTACGATGCAATTAACAGTCCTAGAGGGGCATCGTATAATGATCAAATGTTTATCGTTGCACCATAAATAAAAATGCAGACTTACTTAAATCAAACATCTCAAAAAGCATTTACTTTGGTTGAAGTGGCCATCGTGCTTGTGATTGTTGGGTTAGCAATTGGCGGCATATTGAGTTCTCTTAGCGCTCAGGTTGAACAGCAAAAGCTTAATGAAACTAGAAACACGATTAATAATGTTAAAGAAGCATTGTTAGGCTACGCCATGGCCAATGGGCGCTTTCCTTGCCCAGCTGCCACCCCCGCCTCAGGAGTGACAGCAGTAGAAAAATTTGCAACAGGGGGGAATGCGACAAATGGTAAATGCTCAGTATTTTATAATGGCTATGTGCCATCAGTCACATTAGGCTTGTCTCCCACGGATAGCAGTGGATATGTGCTTGATGGGTGGAACAACCCGATTCGTTTCGCAATAGTTGACTTGAGTGATGATGCAAATGTTTCCTATATTTTTACTAAATCTTCTGGCATGAAGAATGCAAATGCCACCACCTGCACCCCCAGTTGTGGAATGCAATGGATTGCAACTCAAACATTATTATCGGTGTGCTCTACAGGAACAGGTATCACAGGGGGTACATGCTCAAGCGCTACAAACACAGTCAATAATAATTCGGTAATTGTTGTTTATTCAACAGGTAAAAATACATCTACGGGTGGCACAGGGACAGATGAAGCCGCGAATCTGGACTCGGATAAAGCTTTTGTCAGTCATCCGCCTTATGCTGGGGCGAACGAGTTTGACGATATTGCTGAATGGATTTCTCCTAATGGTATTTTCAGTCGTTTGGTTCAAGCGAATCAATTGCCTTAACTCATGAACGACAACCAACTACTGCGCTACAGTCGGCACATTCTCCTGCCGCAAATTAGTTATGAAGGCCAAGAGAAGCTCGTCAATAGTCATGCTCTAATCGTAGGGGCTGGTGGCTTAGGTTCACCCGTGGCTTTGTATTTGGCTGCTAGCGGGGTCGGTACGTTAACGATTTGTGATTTTGATATAGTGGATTTAACCAATTTACAGCGGCAAATTATTCATACCACGCAAAGTGTAGGCATTAATAAAGCAGTTTCTGCACAACAAACCATTTATGAAATTAACCCCGAAACAGTCGTACAAACGATACAGCAAAAGTCGACAGAAAGTGAGTTTTCAGCGCTCATTTCACAGGCGGATGTGGTGATTGATTGCAGTGATAATTTTGCCACGCGATACACTTTAAATAGATTATGTGTTCAGTTAAGGAAGCCGTTAGTGTCAGGTGCGGCTATAGGCTTTGAAGGTCAAATCACGGTGTACGATATGCGTCATGTCACTAGCCCGTGTTACCACTGTTTATTTCCAGATACGAGTGCGACGACCGGTGAAGATAATGAAATGCGCTGTGCTACTAATGGCGTATTTGCGCCGCTAGTGGGAATGATAGGTACGATGCAAGCCGCAGAAGCGTTAAAACTATTAATGGGTATTGGTGACAGTTTGCAGGGACGTTTGTTGCTGTTAGATGCGCTTGCAATGGAGTGGCGAACAATCAAGCTGGGCAAAGACCCAGCTTGTCCCGTTTGCAGTGTTTAAGACTTTTCTTAGCAGGCGAAGTGCCTACTTACCGCCCACCAGACTTTTTACTGCACCTACTAAGTCGCCTGGCATCATCACAATTTTACTGTTTTCAGAGGCTGAAATTTTTTGTAAAGCGGTAATGTAGCGGTCGCCTAATAAAAACATAGCTGAAGCATTATTTTCTTTTACTGCTTCGGTAATAAATTTAATTGATTCTGCAGAGGCTTTTGCAGCTACCATTTGCGCTTCAGCATCTTTACGCGCTGCTTCTAAACGTGCTTCAGCATTTAAAATAAGCGATTGCTTGGCGCCTTCAGCTTCCGTTACTACAGCCACGCGTTCACGTTCTGCAGCGGCCTGTCTTTCCATGGCATCTTGCATGTTAGAGGATGGTTTGATGTCTTGAATCTCCACCGATTTAACAGTTAACCCCCAGTCGAGTGCTTCATCCGCAATGGCCGATTTTAGTTCGGCTTTAATGCGGTCACGTGAGGTGAGTGCTTGGTTAAGATCCATGCCACCAATGATGGAGCGCAAGCTAGTTTGTACCATGTTGCGCATTGCTTCACGGAAATTTTCAATGCCATAAACCGCGCGTTCAATATTACTCACCTTAATAAACGCTACGGCATTGGCTAAAATGACTGCGTTGTCACGGGTGATGACCTCTTGTTCGGGCACATCTAAAATGATGTCTTTGGTAGTGACTTTATAGCTTACTTTGGTGAATAAAGGGTTAATGACGTGTAGGCCTGGATTGAGTACGCCAGCAAATTTTCCTAGGCGTTCAACAACCCACTCCTCGCCTTGGGGCACAATACGCACACCTTTGATGATGGCAACAATTACTACAAATATCAGTACAAAACTAAATTCTGTCATGGTTATTTCCTAAAAGTTAAACGGTTTTCGAAATCCTTAAAGCATTACCTTCAACCGCAGTAACGGTTGCATGGCTGTCCACCTCAATCGTTTCGTTTGAAACGGCAGCCCATTCTCGACTACCCATTAAGCCTTGAGTGAATTTAATCTGACCAATTTTGGTTGGGCCACATGCTTGGGTGACAATACCTACTCGGCCTATTTCTTCGCCTTGTGCCTGCCCAACGCGTGAGTCAGTAGACGTTTTTTTATAATAACCTCGCCATATTGCTAAGGAACCTAATGATAACGCTGCAAACATTGCAAATTGTAAAGCATGTGATAGATTTGGTAGCAGTGCCATTGCCACAGCCACGCATAGTGCCGCAATGCCAAACCACAAAACGTAAAATGTACCTGTTGTCATCTCTACAGCAAGTAAAATAATGCCTATCGCTCCCCATAACCACATTGCTTCAATCATGCTTATCCCCGATAAGAAAAAATATTTTCTGACTGAAAGTATCTTAGCACTTTTCAGAAAAATTATGATGGGTTAACAGTGTGTAGGATAGAAAACACTGTGCTTAGCCTGTGTTAAAATAGCACTTATGACAATTAATAATACCCCCCTACATCCGCCTGTAATTAAAGAGCTCGCTAAGTCGTTCGACCCCAAAACCATTGAAAGTCATTGGTATCAATTTTGGGAGAGCAACGGTTATTACGCTGCAGGCTTAAATTCAGAAGTCAAAGATAACTTTTGTATTTTGCTGCCACCACCCAATGTCACGGGTACTTTGCATATGGGTCACGGCTTTAATCAAACTTTGATGGATGCACTCACCCGTTATCACCGCATGCGTGGTGATAACACCCTATGGCAACCGGGTACAGACCATGCGGGGATTGCTACGCAGATTGTGGTCGAACGTCAATTAGATGCAGCAGGCGTATCGCGCCATGATTTAGGCCGTGAAAAATTCTTAGAAAAAGTTTGGGAATGGAAAGAATATTCAGGCGGCACCATCACCAAGCAAATGCGTCGATTAGGCACCTCGCCAGATTGGAGTCGCGAGCGTTTCACCATGGATGAAGGCTTGAATAAAACGGTTACCCAGTCTTTTGTGCAGTTGTATAACGAAGGTCTGATTTATCGGGGTAAACGTTTAGTAAATTGGGATGTGAAATTAGGTACAGCAGTATCTGACCTAGAAGTAGTGCAGGAAGAAGAAGATGGCTCAATGTGGCACATCAATTATCCGCTAGCGGATGGTTCAGGGCACTTAACGGTAGCGACAACACGTCCAGAAACTATGTTGGGTGATGTGGCGGTAATGGTACATCCTGAAGATGAACGTTATCAGCACCTGATTGGCCAGCAAGTAAAACTTCCTTTATGTGACCGTGAAATTCCGATTATTGCCGACGATTATGTAGATAAAGCGTTTGGTACAGGCGTCGTAAAAGTAACGCCAGCTCATGATTTTAATGACTATGCGGTTGGACAGCGACACCAATTGCCGATTATAGGCATTTTGAATTTAGAAGGCTTTGTGAATGATGCAGCACCTTTGCCGTACCAAGGTTTAGAGCGTTTTGCAGCACGCAAACAAGTGGTGGCTGATTTAGAGGCCCAAGGTTATTTGGTTAAAACTGATAAGCATAAACTTAAAGTGCCACGTGGCGACCGTACCGGCGTGGTAATTGAACCTATGCTAACGGACCAATGGTTTGTCGCCATGAGTAAACCCGCCGCTGATGGAAAATCAATTACCAAAAAAGCACTGGATGTTGTTGCTAGTGGGGAAATTAAGTTCTATCCAGAGAACTGGGTAAACACTTATAACCAATGGCTGAATAATATCCAAGATTGGTGTATCTCTCGCCAGCTATGGTGGGGTCACCAAATCCCGGCTTGGTATTCTGATGCAGGTAAGGTTTATGTTGCGCATGATGAAGCTGAGGCTAAAAAGATTGCAGCCAAAGATGGCTACACGGGTAATCTTATACGTGACAATGATGTTTTAGACACATGGTATTCATCAGCTTTATGGCCATTCTCAACACTAGATTGGACTGGCGATGAAGCCAAAGATGCAGCCAATATTGCCTTACAACAATATCTGCCATCTAGCGTATTGGTCACAGGTTTTGACATTATTTTCTTTTGGGTAGCGCGTATGGTCATGATGACGACGCACATTACCGGAAAAATTCCATTCAAGCATGTGTATGTACATGGTTTGATTCGTGATGCCGAAGGTCAAAAGATGAGTAAATCCAAAGGCAATGTACTCGATCCAATTGATTTGATTGATGGTATTGCATTGGATGATTTAATTAAAAAACGCACGACTGGTTTAATGAACCCGAAACAAGCTGAACAGATTGAAAAGCGTACACGTAAAGAATTTCCTGAAGGCATTGCGTCTTATGGCACGGATGCTTTGCGTTTTACCTTTGCGGCATTGGCTTCACCAGGCCGTGATATTAAGTTTGATTTGCAACGTTGTGATGGTTATCGTAATTTTTGCAATAAACTTTGGAATGCCACGCGCTTTGTATTGATGAACACTGAAGGTCAGGATAATGGTTTTGATGCAGCTAGTTGTCATGCTGGAGGGCGAAAGTTTTCGCAAGCTGATCGTTGGATAGTGAGCATATTGCAACGCACCGAAGCTGAAGTAGAACGTGCGTTTGAAGATTATCGATTT